>CALVFK010000099.1 GCA_944326805.1 uncultured Massilimicrobiota sp.
GATAGACGTATCACATGTTTCACATTCACTCATTGAATGTGAAATGGATAAATATTTATTGATTAAGAATCATCAAAAACCACTCTACACAGATTTAACAAAACATTTAAATCCTACAATGGAAAATGCTAAAGTCATTCAATCATTTTTTCCACAATTTACAAATCAACAAATCTTATCTACACTTCAGTCTATGAAAACATATAATCGTTTTCTAGCAAGTCATCAGCCATTGATAAGAGCTTTGGTTAAAACTTTCCTATTTATTTCTGGAAAATATAAAGGTTATCGTGGATTATTAATGGATCAAAAAGATCATCCTGTTTGTCATGATAGTAACTTACGTTTAGAAAAACTCATGAAAAAAGCTATTCCTCATTGTGCTATGCTCAGTGAAAACTATTATGCTTTTTTAACAAAGAACGAAGCTTTACATCGTGACTTCCTGCACAATTATAGTGCACATGAAGGATGGCAGAATATCCTTATTTTACCATATGAAAAGGAGCAAGATTATGACATCTAAAACAACATCATTAGAAAAGAAATGGATTTTATATGATGTAGGCAACTCCGCTTTTACATTACTCGTGTCTACAATTATGCCGATTTATTTTAATTTTTTAGCTGACAATGCTCATATCTCTGAAACAAATTATTTAGCTTTCTGGGGTTATGCGACATCACTGGCTACAATCATTACAGCAATTCTCGGTCCTATTTTAGGAACAGCTTCTGATTTTAAAGGATGGAAAAAGAAACTCTTTATAATAGCCTTGTTGATTGGTGCTTTAGGTTGTATTTTACTTGGTTTTACATCTTCATGGTTATGGTTTTTATGTTTATTTGTTATTGCAAAATCAGCTTATTCATTGAGTCTTGTTTTTTATGATTCTATGTTGACTGATATTACAACACCTGAACGTATGGATAATGTATCTGCCAAAGGATATGCGTGGGGATATATTGGAAGTTGTATTCCTTTTGTAGGCAGTTTAATTCTTGTGTTATTTTATGAACAATTCCATCTCACAATGGAAACAGCTATGAGTCTTTGTTTTCTTTTGATTGCCTTATGGTGGTTATTATTGTCAGTTCCTTTAATTCTTGGATATCATCAAACATATTATTTAGAAAAAGAAAACCACTATGTTAAAGCGAGTTTTCTACGTTTAAAAAATATCTTTGTAGATTTAAAAAAGAATCCTAAAGTCTTATTCTTTTTGATTGCTTTCTTTTTCTACATAGATGGTGTTTATACAATCATTGATATGGCAACAGCTTATGGAACAGCTTTAGGTTTGGATACAACAGGCTTATTACTTGCTTTATTGTTAACACAAATTGTTGCTTTTCCAGCTGCTTTAATCTTTGGAAAATTAAGTTCTTCTATTGAAAATACAAAACTTATCAAAATATGTATCTTTGCTTATTTCCTTATCGCATTATATGGAATCACTCTCCAACAACAATATCAGTTCTGGATTTTAGCTGTTGGTGTAGGAATTTTTCAAGGGGCCATCCAATCACTATCACGTTCTTACTATGCAAAAATTATTCCTGCCAATCGTTCTGGTGAATATTTTGGTTTGTATGATATTTGTGGTAAAGGTGCATCTTTTATGGGAACAACTCTCGTTTCCTTTATTTCTCAAGTCACAGGTATGATGAATATTGGTGTTGGTTCGTTAGCTATTATGTTTTTCATTGGTTTTGTATTCTTCAAAAAAACAGAAAAATTGCATCAATAATTTTAGACTCTTTCTATGGAGTCTTTTTTATTACAGATAAAAACGGATGTCACCAAAATATGACACCCATTTTTCTTTTATTAAATTTTTGTAATATCAATAAGTGATGTATTTCCTTGATGTCTTTTTTCAAGACAATTGATTAATGCTTGAGCTGTATCCAATGATGTATAAATTGGAATACCTGCTTCTACCGCAAAGCGACGAATCATAAATCCATCTTTTAAATTATTGTTTCTTGTTGGTATATCAATGATTAAATCAACTGTATCAGTTAACATTAAATCAAAGATTGTATTTTTCTTATCAGCAATATAATTCACTAAATGAGCTGGAATTCCATGTTCAATAAGATACGTAAATGTTCCAATTGTTGCATAAATATCATAACCAAACTTATGATATTGTTTTGCAATTGGTAAGAATTCTTCTTTAGCACTATCTTTAATAGTACAGATAATATTCTTTTTCTTAGGTAAATCGATACCTGTTGCGATAAATGCTTTATAAATGGCTTCATCAAAGTCTTTAGAAACTCCTAAAACTTCACCTGTAGATTTCATTTCTGGTCCTAAGCTAATTTCAGCACCAGTAATCTTTTCAAATGAGAAGACTGGCATCTTAATGGCCACTGTTTCTTTTTCCTTAGCCAATCCATATTCATAACCTTGTTCCTTAATTGTTTTTCCCATAATGACATGTGTTGCGACATCTACCACAGGAATATCAGTCACTTTTGAAATATAAGGAATAGTACGTGAAGAACGTGGATTCACTTCAATGACATATACCTGATCTTCATAAACAATAAATTGAATATTGATTAAACCAATGACATGTAACGCTTTTGCTAGTCTTTGTGTATAATCCACAATCACATCTTTAATTTCCTGTTTAATCTTTTGTGGTGGATATACTGAGATACTATCTCCACTATGTACTCCTGCACGTTCTACGTGTTCCATAATACCTGGAATCAATACACCATGTTCATCACATATAGCATCCACTTCAACTTCTTTACCAGATAAATATTTATCAATCAAGATCGGATGCTCCTGATATTGACGATTGATGATTTCCATAAATTTCTTGATGTCACCATCATTTAACGCTATTTCCATACCTGCTCCCCCTAATACATAAGAAGGTCTGACAAGCACTGGATATCCTAAACGATTGGCTACTTCTAAAGCTTCTTTAGTTGTGAAAACTGTTGAACCTCTTGGTCGATCTATTTTGCAGCGTTGTAAGATTTCATCAAATCTTTCACGGTCTTCTGCTGCATCGACGTTATCAGCAGATGTTCCTAAAATAGGAACTCCCATTTCCATTAAGGCTTTTGTAAGCTTGATGGCTGTTTGTCCACCAAATTGTACAATGGCTCCATCTGGTTTTTCTAAACGTACAATACTTTCGACATCTTCCGGTGTTAATGGTTCAAAGTATAAACGATCAGCAATATCAAAGTCTGTAGACACTGTTTCTGGGTTGTTGTTGACGATGATTGTATCATATCCTGCTTCTTTTAAAGCCCAGACACAGTGAACAGAACAGTAATCAAACTCTATCCCTTGTCCAATACGGATTGGTCCTGAACCTAAAACCATGATTTTCTTTTTATCATCACGAGGATCAACTTCATTATGTTCTCCATATACAGAATAATAATAAGGTGTTGTTGCATCAAATTCAGCTGCACATGTATCTACTGTTTTATAAACAGCTTCGATATGATGATCTAATCTCATTTGATGAATATCTTGAGTTGTATGATTTGTGTACTTAGCAATAATCTGATCAGGGAATTCTAATCTTTTCGCAAGTTTTAATAATTCAACAGTCAGTGGTTCTGTTTTTAATTGTTGTTCGACTTCTGTTAAATGTTTGATTTTATCAATAAACCAGCAATCAATACGTGTTATATCATGAATTTCCTGTTCACTCATTCCCTGTCTTAAAGCCTCTGCCACTACAAAGATACGATGATCATCAACATCTTTTAATTTCACTCTTAATTCATCTAATGATAAACCATCAACTTCTGGAATATGTAAATCATAAACATTTTGTTCCAAAGAACGTAAAGCTTTCATAAAAGCACCTTCAAAATTATGAGCAATACTCATAACTTCTCCTGTTGCTTTCATTTGTGTTCCTAGTTTTCTAGATGCTCCAACAAATTTATCAAATGGCCATTTAGGAATCTTACATACAATATAATCCAATGTTGGCTCATAAGATGCATATGTTTTTCCTGTAACCGCATTTTTAATTTCATCCAATGTATATCCTAAAGCAATTTTAGCTGCCAGTTTAGCAATTGGATAACCTGTTGCTTTTGAAGCTAAAGCTGAAGAACGTGAAACACGTGGATTGACTTCAATAACGCAATATTCAAAACTATCAGGATTTAAAGCATACTGCACATTACATCCACCTTGAATATTAAGTGCTGTAATAATATTTAAAGCAGAACTTCTTAACATCTGATATTCTTTATCAGATAAAGTCTGACTTGGTGCCACAACAATACTATCTCCTGTATGTACACCAACTGGATCAAGGTTTTCCATATTACATACTGTAATACAGTTGCCATGTCCATCACGCATCACTTCATATTCAATTTCTTTCCATCCAGCAATACTTTTTTCAATGAGGCACTGACTCACACGTGATAAACGTAATCCATTAGAACAGATATGATGAAGTTCTTCTTCATTATTGGCAATTCCGCCACCTGTTCCTCCTAATGTATATGCTGGTCTAACAACAACTGGATAACCAATTTTATTTGCAAACTCAATGGCTTCATCTACATGATTTACAACAATTGATGCTGCACATGGTTCTCCAATCTTTTCCATTAATGTTTTAAACTCTAAGCGATCTTCAGCCAGTTTGATTGTATCTGTTGAAGTTCCAATAGTACGCACATGATGTTTGTCTAAAAATCCTTCATCAGCTAAAGCCATCGCAATATTTAAAGCATTTTGTCCCCCAAGTGTCGGTAAAATGCTATCTGGTTTTTCAACTTCAATTAAATGTTTCACAACTGGTACAGTTAATGGTTCTATATAAACCTTATCAGCAATATCTTTATCTGTCATGATTGTGGCTGGGTTAGAATTAATAAGGACAACTTCTATCCCTTCTTCTTTTAAGGCTCTACAAGCCTGTGTTCCAGCATAGTCAAACTCTGCTGCCTGTCCAATGATAATTGGTCCAGACCCAATCACTAATACTTTTTGAATATCATGATTTCTAGGCATTTTGATTTCCTCCCATCATTTTGATAAATTCGTCAAATAAATATGATGTATCTAATGGTCCAGCACATGCTTCTGGATGGAACTGCACTGTTTTAATAGGTTCCTGTAAATATTCAATACCTTCCAATGTTCCATCATTGACATTCTGGAACCACATTTTTGCCACTTGGCTATCCAATGATTCTTCTTTGACAACATAATTATGATTCTGTGTTGAAATATAAACACGATTTGTTTTCAAATCCTTAACAGGGTGGTTGGCACCATGATGACCATAAACCATCTTTTCTGTTTGAAAACCATGTGCTAAAGCCATTAACTGATGTCCTAAGCAGATAGCAAAAATAGGCAAACCACTTTGACTTAAAATCTTCATATTTTCAATAATATCTACGCATTCTTCAGGATCTCCAGGACCATTTGAAAGCATAATTCCATCAAAGTGTCCTTCTAAAATCGTCTTTGCTGGTGTATCAGCTGGGAAAACTGTCACTTCACAATTTCTTTTGACTAGTTCTCTGGCAATATTTTGCTTTGCTCCAAAATCATATAAAGCGACTTTATATGTACCATTCCCTAAAACATAAGGTTCACAGCATGTTGTTTGTTTTACAACACCAGAAACTTTATATTCATGGATTCGTTTTAAAACATCACTTAAATCATCATAGTGATGTGTTGTAATCAAACCATTCATACAACCTTTATTTCTGATTAACTTTGTAATATAACGTGTATCAACACCTTGAATACCTACAATATCATGCTGTTTTAAATATTCTTCTAAATCCATATTCTTTCTAAAATGACTGCCTAATCTTGCCAGTTCATTCACAACAAAACCTTCTACATATGGTTGTCTTGATTCCTGATCTTCCAAACAAACACCATAATTTCCAATCAATGGATATGTCATCACAACACTTTGTCCAGCATATGAAGGATCTGTTAAGACTTCCAGATATCCTGTCATAGATGTATTAAAGACAAACTCACTAATGACTTCCTTATGACCACCAAAATGTTCACCTTCAAAGACATGTCCATCTTCTAATATCAAATATGCTTTCATTGTTACCTCCTTATATCATAAAAAAACATATCCATAAAAGATATGTTTTTAGAAATATAAAAAATGAGAAAAAGATGTTCTAACAATCGTTGTATCCATAACTTGTTTTCCCACCATAATTCTCATTCCTTTCTATTTATTCTTGTATAGTATAGTCAAATTTAACATAATTATCAAGATATTTTTTCATAATTTTTTATTATCATAATTTTAAATTATTAATCATTACTCATTAATTGCTTTTTCGCC
>CALVFK010000100.1 GCA_944326805.1 uncultured Massilimicrobiota sp.
AGAGGAGAAAAGAAAATGGCTAAAAGAAGTAAAAAATATCAAGAAGCCGCTGCTCTTATTGAAAAAGGTAAAGCTTACCCAATTGATGAAGCAGTTGCTTTAGTAAAGAAAACAAATAAAGTCAATTTTGATGCAAGTGTGGATGTTGTATTTAAATTAGGATTAGATACAAGACATGCTGATCAACAGTTACGTGGAGCTGTAGTATTACCACACGGAACTGGAAAAACAAAAAAAGTATTAGTTGTCACTCAAGGAGCTAAAGTTGAAGAAGCAAAAGCTGCTGGAGCTGATGTTGTAGGAGGAAAAGAAATCCTTGAAGATATTCAAAAAGGATGGCTTGACTTTGAAGTTATGATTGCAACACCAGATATGATGGCTGAATTAGGTAAATTAGGACGTATCTTAGGTCCTAAAGGGTTAATGCCTAACCCAAAAACTGGAACAGTAACTATGGATGTTGCTAAAGCTGTTCAAGAAACAAAAGCAGGAAAAGTGACTTACCGTACTGATAAAGATGGTAATGTTCATATGCCAATCGGAAGAATTTCTTTCGATGATGAAAAAATTGCAGAAAACTTTAAAACAGTTTATGACTTATTATTAAGAATTAAACCTTCTTCTGCAAAAGGAACATATATGAAGAATATTGCAATTTCTTCAACTATGGGTCCTTCAGTAAAAGTTGCTTCTATGTAATAGAGAAGCTATATAAACGACGCAATCAATATACCGTAGACAGCAACGGGGAAACCTTAATCAAGTTGCCGAGGTGATATTGTCAAAGAATTGACAACTCCCTCGTATATACGTGGGAGTTTTTCACGGATATATTGTTGCATATATAAAATTAATAGGAGGTGTAACAATGTCAAAAGAAATCTTGGAAGCAAAACAACAAGTTGTTGCAGAAATTAGTGAACAATTAAAAAATTCACAATCTACAGTTGTTGTTGAATATCGTGGATTAACAGTGGCTGAAGTTACTGAATTACGTAGAGCTTTAAGAGCTGAAAATGTGGGATTTAAAGTTTATAAAAACACATTAGTTCAAAGAGCTGTTGAACAAGAAGGTATGAATGAATTAGAAGAATACCTTGTTGGTCCAAATGCATTAGCGTTTGGTAGAGATGATGCTGTGGCTCCTGCAAGAATTTTAGCAAATTTTGCAAAAGAACACGAAGCATTACAAATTAAAGCTGCTTATATCGAAGGTAAATTCTTACCAAAAGAAGAAGTTATTGCAGTATCTCAATTACCTAATCGTGAAGGTATGTACTCAATGTTACTTGCATGTATGAAAGAACCTGTTGCAAAAGTGGCAAGAGTTATTCAAGCTGTTGCTGATGCAAGAGGTGGAGATGCAGCAACTGAAGAAGCTGCTAGTGAATAGTTAAAAAATGAACGGAGGAAAATAAAATGGCAAAATTAACACATGAAGATATCTTAGCTTACTTAGAAGAAGCTACAATTTTAGAATTAAATGATTTAGTAAAAGCAATTGAAGAAAAATTTGATGTAACTGCTGCTGCTCCTGTAGCTGTTGTTGCTGGTGGAGAAGCTGCTGCAGATGCTGCTCCAGCTAATGTAACTGTAACATTAACTGATGTTGGTGCTACAAAAGTTGCTGTTATCAAAGCAGTAAGAGAAATCACTGGTTTAGGATTAGTTGATGCTAAAGGTTTAGTTGACAAAGTTCCTGCTGAAATTAAGAAAGATATTCCAGCTGAAGAAGGAGCTAAGATTAAAGAACAATTAGAAGCTGCTGGTGCAACTGTAGAAGTTAAATAATTTCTAAAATGAAAAAGCCCTTATCGAAGGGCTTTTTTTAACAAGGAGTGAGAGTATGGCTCATTATTATACAAATAATACTGATTTAAAATCAGAAAAGAAATATATTACATTTCATTATCGTGATCAAGAATTAACATTTGTCAGTGATATCGGTGTGTTTTCTAAAGAATATATAGATTATGGATCGCGTGTTCTTCTTGATAATATATCTTTAAGGTCATCACAAACAAATTTGTTAGATGTTGGGTGTGGTTATGGGACACTAGGTTTATCATTGAAAAAAGTATATCCATGGATCAAGGTAGAAATGGTTGATGTAAATGAACGTGCTTTAGCATTAGCTGAAGAATCGGTTCGTTATAATCAATTAGATGATATAACAATATACAAAAGTTCGGTTTATGAAAATGTCAAAGGAAGATTTGATGTTATTGTATCAAATCCGCCGATCCGTGCTGGGAAAAAAGTTGTTTTTGAAATACTCGAAAAAGCATATGAGCATTTAAATCAATCAGGAGAATTGTTTGTTGTTATTCAAAAAAAACAAGGTGCTCCGTCTGCTAAGAAAAAGATGGAAGAAGTTTTTGGAAATTGTGAAATTGTAAAAAGAGATAAAGGATATTTTGTTTTAAAATCTGTAAAATAACACTGTTTTGGATATTTCAAAAGAAATTTTGAAATTTATGATTTGGTATTGACTTCAACTGGCCTCTATGCTAGTATAATAAAATGCCTACTCATATATAAAAAGCAGTGTTTTTTGCTTGCTTTAATTAAGAGATAGAGATCATGTATAAGGAGTGAAACAGGCTTGGAAAGAAATGTAACTCAGGCAAAAAGTCGTATTAATCGTCGCAATTATTCAAGAATTAGTGGGTCTTTGGAATTACCAAATTTAGTAGAAATCCAGACAAATTCTTTTGAATGGTTTAAAAACGAAGGTATTAAAGAAGTTTTTAACGATGTATATCCTATCAGCAATTACAACGAAACATTAACTTTGGAGTTTGTCGATTGCCGCTTTGATGCACCAAAATATTCAGTGGAAGAAGCAAAGGATAGAGATACAAACTATTGTGCACCTATTCGTGCAACTTTACGTTTGGTAAATAATGGCACTGGTGAAATCAAGGAAAATGAAGTTTTTATGGGTGATTTTCCATTGATGACAGATGCAGGTACTTTTATTATCAATGGTGCTGAACGTGTTATTGTTTCACAATTAGTGCGTTCGCCAGGAGCATACTTTGCAGATGCAATGGATAAAAGTGGGAAAACAGTTTTCACTGGAAGTATGATTCCTTCAAGAGGAACATGGCTTGAATTTGAAAATGATGCGAAAGATATTTTAAATGTGCGTATTGATCGTACACGTAAAATACCAGGTACCATTTTATTGCGTGCTTTAGGATTAAGTAGTGATGAAGATATTATTGAAGTGTTAGGTGATCATGAGTTTATTAGAAATACATTAGCAAAAGATACAACTCATAATACTGACGAAGCTTTAATTGAAATCTACAATAAATTAAGACCAGGTGAACCTGCAACTTTAGAAGGTGCCAATAATTTATTATATACAAGATTTTTTGATGCAAAAAGATATGATCTTGCACGTGCAGGACGTTTTAAACTTGGTAAAAAATTGAGTTTATTAGATAGAATTACAAACCGTGTTTTAGCTCAAGATGTTATAGATATAGATGGAAATGTTGTTATGAAAGAAGGAACTTTATTAACAAAAGATAAAGTTGACCTTTTAGCTCCTGTTTTCCAGGCTGGGGCTCATACTAGAGACATTCAAACAAATGATTTTTTAAGATCACATGGACGTATCCAAGTGTTAGAAGTTTATGTTGATGAAACAAAATCAAAGAAAATGAAAGTTGTTGGAACAGATTTATCATTAGATTGTAAGTATATTACAATCTCAGATATGATTGCAGCTTATTCATATATGTTAAATCTTGTGGATATTTATAATTCATTAGATTTAGCAAGTGATGATAGAGTGAATTTGATGAGTCGTATTGGTTTATTAGATGACATTGATCATTTAGGAAATAGACGTGTCCGTTCTGTTGGTGAATTAATTCAAAATCAATTTAGAATAGGTCTATCAAGAATGGAAAGAGTTGTTAAGGAAAGAATGTCATTGTCTGAAGTTGACAGTGTCACTCCACAATCATTGACAAATATTCGTCCATTAACAGCGGCTATTAAAGAGTTTTTCTCATCATCTCAGTTATCTCAATTCATGGATCAGATTAATCCATTAGCTGAGTTAACAAATAAACGTCGTTTATCAGCATTAGGACCAGGTGGTTTATCAAGAGACCGTGCTGGTTATGAAGTTCGTGACGTTCACGCATCTCACTATGGTCGTATTTGTCCAATTGAAACACCTGAAGGTCCAAATATCGGGTTGATTTCAACATTGGCTTCTTATGCAAAAATTAATAAATATGGATTTATTGAAACACCATATCGTAAAGTTAATCATAGTGTTATTGATGAAGATGACGTGCGCTATTTAACAGCTGATGAAGAAAAGAATTATGTGATTGCACAAGCAAAAGTTCAACATGATGAAAATGGTAAAATCCTTGATGAACAGGTTATTGCCCGTCATTTAGGGGAAAATATCATGGCAAAACCAGAAGAAATTGACTTTATTGATATTTCTCCAAAACAGATTGTTTCTGTTGCTACTTCATGTATCCCGTTCCTTGAAAATGACGATGCCACTCGTGCCTTAATGGGTGCCAACATGCAACGTCAGGCTGTCCCATTATTAAATCCACATACACCTCTTGTTGGAACTGGTATGGAATATCAGGCAGCGAGAGATTCTGGAGCAGCGGTTGTTGCGAAAAAAGATGGTATTGTCACTTATGTTGATGCGAAAAAGATAGTTGTTGAAGAAGATACAGGACCTCATAAATATCGTTTGACAAAATTTGCGATTTCAAATGCAGGAACTTGTATTAATCATAGACCAATTGTAAAAGTTGGTGATCAAGTTGTAAAAGGTGAAATTCTTGCAGATGGGCCATCTATGGAACAGGGAGAATTAGCTTTAGGACAAAACGTATTAGTTGGTTTCATGACATGGAATGGTTATAACTATGAAGATGCTGTTATCATGTCTGAAAGATTAGTCAAAGAAGATGTTTATACATCTATTCATATTGAAGAATATAGTATTGAATGCCGTGATACAAAATTAGGACCTGAAGAAATTACAAGAGATATTCCTAATGTTGGTGAAGATGCACGTAAAAACTTAAATAGTGAAGGTATCATTATGATTGGTGCTGAGGTTAAGGAAGGTGACATCTTAGTTGGTAAGGTCACACCAAAAGGACAGGCGGAATTATCTGCAGAAGAAAAATTATTATTAGCTATCTTTGGTGAAAAATCTAGAGAAGTCAAGGATAATTCTTTAAGAGTTCCTCATGGAGGGGCAGGAATTGTTCATGATATTAAAATTTTCTCTAGAAAAAATGGTGATGAATTACAGCCTGGTGTTAATAAAGAAGTTAAAGTTTATATTGTTCAAAAACGTAAAATTTCTGAAGGTGACAAGATGGCAGGGCGCCATGGTAATAAAGGGGTTATTTCTAAAATATTACCAATTGAAGATATGCCACACTTAGAAGATGGAACAATTCTTGATATTATGTTGAATCCATTAGGGGTTCCTTCACGTATGAACATTGGTCAGGTATTGGAATTACATTTAGGTTATGCGGCCAGAGAGTTAGGTATGTATTTTGCAACACCAGCTTTTGATGGTATTAATTCAAAAGATCTTGAAGATATCATGAAAGAAGCAGGAATGTCTGTTGATGGAAAACAACCGGTTATTTCTGGAATGACTGGAGAATATTTTGATTCAAATATTTCTGTGGGTGTCATGTATATGATTAAATTAGCTCACATGGTTGATGATAAACTTCATGCCAGATCAGTTGGTCCATATTCATTAGTGACACAACAGCCTCTTGGTGGTAAAGCACAAAATGGTGGACAAAGATTTGGAGAAATGGAAGTTTGGGCACTTGAAGCTTATGGTGCGGCTTATACATTAAGAGAAATCTTAACTGTCAAATCTGATGATGTCGTAGGACGTGTTAAGACATATGAAGCAATTGTCAAAGGACAAAAATTGCCAGAACCAGGACTTCCTGAATCATTTAGAGTTTTAACAAAAGAATTACAGGCTTTAGCTTTAGATATTCGCATGTTAGATGAAAATGGTGAAGAAATAGATGCAAGAAAGATTGAAGAAGAAGAACGTCGTTTCCCTACTTCAATTGATACAACTCCTGAACAACCTGAAGTTACTGATGAAGAAGTAGCTGAGGTTGAAGGTGATTTCTCAGAAGATGAAGAATCATTTGATGATTTGGATTCAGCAATTGATGAACTCTTTAGTGATGATGAAGAAGAAAGTAACGAAGAATAGGAGGAAATATGAATGGCAGATGTCAATAACTTTTCAGCAATCCAAATTGGATTAGCTTC
>CALVFK010000101.1 GCA_944326805.1 uncultured Massilimicrobiota sp.
TAAACATTTTAACTAATGGTAAAGATAATAAAACAACAGCAATAGCAGGTAAAATAAACATCATTAAATTCATAATTTTTTTCCTCCAAATATTTCTTTTTATTTTTCTTGAATTGAATGGAAAGGTTTTCCTTTTCCTTCATAATAACGTGAGAACATTTCATAGAACTCTAAACGTAAAACCTGAATACCAACAATCATACCTTCCAAACACATAACGAAGATATTACCAATAATAGCTACTAAAATATATCCAAAGTTAATGATACCTGGACCTCCAGCAACCATTTCAGCTAATGTGTAAACAACCATCATCATTCCGGCATGTGATAAAACGAATCCACCAACACGTAAGAATGACATCGTATTAGCAATGAATGTCAGCATAACTTCAAATAATTCAAAGAAGGCTTCTGTAAAGAATGCTCCAAAACCATGTGGGAACATCTTTTCTCCTTCAAGTTTATGACATAATGGTTCTTTTAAGAAAATCATCACGACTGGCATTGCAATCAATAAAGCAATATAGACTGGTCCACCAAGAGGTAAATTCATTCCTACAAGCATATTGGCAACTAGTAATAAGACTGATACATAGAATACAAGTCCAGCCAAACCATTTTGTGAGAACAACATTTCTCCCCAGTTTTTCTTCTTAATATTCAAGAAGATATTAAATGCGATAGAAATGATAATCAATACAACCCCTGTCGCAATGGCTGCCATTAATAATGTCATCGTATTTTCTGATTCCATTGGTAAGAACATTGGTTCCATAAAATGTTCAAACAATGCTTCACTACCAAAGATAGAACCAAAAACAAATCCAAAGATCGTACTTGAAATACCTAAACGCATTCCAACTGCACCTAATTGCATACCTTTCCATTTATAGAAGAAGTATCCAACTAATGATAAGACAATCCCTTGTCCAACATCACCAAACATCATACCAAATAAGAAAGTATAACTGATAGCAACTAAATTGGTTGGATCAAAGTCTGTGTATGATGGGACACCATACATTTCCACAAACATTCTAAATGGTTTTGAAAACCAGTTGTTTTTTAATTTTGTAGGTGGTGTCAAACGTGAATCACTCATAGCTGAACTGATTTCTACTTTGACATCATCTAACTGTTCAAATTCTTCTTTAATTTTCTTTGCATCTTTATCTTCAGCAAAACCATATACAGCGGCATTTTTGCCAAAGACAACGACATATTTTTGAGCATCATATGTTTCATTCAATTTTTTAGAAACTGAATAAATATGATTCATTTCTTCCATATTTTCACTAAACAGTTTTTCAATTCTTTGATCAAGCACTTGAATATATTGCTTAGCTGTTTCGTCTTCTTCTTTTAATACGTCTAATGCTTCGCTAGGTTTACCATGAACGAATTCAGGAATATGAATACGTTCAAAATATAATGAAGAAAAGATGTTATCAATTTCAGGAGCATTATCTGCAGTTGCAATATAACTACAGTATGTTTCCTTTGTTCCTTTATGTAAAACTTTAAATAAGAACTTCTGTTCTCCATAATATTTTAATTTATCTAAATTCATTGTTGGTAAACGACCAAAACGAATCTGTAAATATTTACAAGAGAATAATCTATCAAAATCAATATTTGCATCAATCATATGTTCTAATTGAGCAATTGTTGCTTCATTCTCTTGAATCATTGTTAATAAGTCTTCTTTCACTTTTTCAATCTGTGATGCCTTTTCCAAGACATTACAGAAGAATGTATCAGCTTGAATAATATTCATACGAACATTATCAACATCTGTGCTTTTTAATTGAAGACGATATTTATCCCTCGCTTCTTCCATTCTTGCGATTAAATCAGCATAAGGATTTTCACGATTTAATACTGATAATCCCTGTACTGAATCAGCAAATTTAGAAGCAGGTTCAGGATGAAAATTGTCAAGATTAATCAGCTTTAATAATACAGCATCATATTGCTGTGCTGGAAATTCAATTTCCAGAAGCTTTAATTTTGCTATTGCCATATATTTCTCCCTTCCTTATACTGCTTTCTTCTTTAAAATTGATTTTGCTAAAACAAACACAAGGCAAGCAACAATCACAATAGCAAATGGCATAATTGGTAAGTTGATATGTGCTTCATACACACAACCAAAATACACTAAAATTGCATAAACAATAATCAAACCACAAATTCCCTTCATGGAAAGGACTTTTTCCATTGTTGAATTTTCCAGATACATTTTCTTAAATGCACCAATTGTATATGTTCCAACAATGAGAAGAAGTATTCCATCAACAAGTTTATAAACTGTTGATAATGGTAATGCTATTGCTGGATAGAGGCTAATTGTATAGAAAACATCTCCATAAATAAGTCCTCCAAACAGTGTCGCTACACCAAGTGATAGAAGTAAACTTCCCATTTTTTTCTTTCTCATAAGAAGTCCAAGCAGTGCTAATACAGCTCCAACTCCTAAGTCCCCCAAGAAGATAATGAAAATAATATAATAAAGTGATGCCACAGCAATCGTTGTATCAATGATATCTGTCTGTTTCACTTTACTCAATATTTCAAATGGTCTGACAATTTTGGAATTATGCACAACTGTTGGTGCAATGATTTCCTGATGGTCTAAAATATCAGCAGGTAATTCTTGATATTCCATACCATGAACATGTTTTAACATATCCTTAAATTCACCAATCATACGTTTTGGAATAAATCCATAAATCGCACATTTGCTTTGGAAATCCACTACAAAAGTCTTAAATGATTCAATTCTTTGTAAGAATAAACCTGTTGAATATAATTTCAACAAATCAACTTTGTGTGTTTCTCTTAAAATTGTCATCTTCTGATCCATACGTAAGATATATTCTTCCATCGCATGAACTTCTTCTTCTAATTCCTTTTTTGCATCATCAACTTTACCATGTACAAATGAAGGAATAATAATTTCTTCAAACCCTAACGCTTTAAATATATTGTCAACTTCCAACAATAAGTTGTTTGTCACAATATAACAACAATATACATACTGACGATCTTCACCTAATTTATTAAAAATAAATGGGCGACCTTCATAATATTTAATTTTATCAAGATGTTGTCTGTGAAAACGTCCAAATCTCACTTTCACATATTGACAATCTAATAAATGATCAAGATTGACTTCACTTAAAGTCATTCTCTTTAAGATTTCCAATGTTTTTTCATTTTCATCTTTTTCCGTTATTAATTGATCTTGAACATCTTTAATCTTTTTAATTTCAGCTTCCAATTCACTTAAATATTGATCTGTTTTATCAAAATTCAATGTTTTATCAGGAGCTAAATCTTTATTCAAATCCAACTTCATATCAGATGCAACCTGAATCAGACGATCCAATAATTTTGTATAAGCACTATCTTCAGATAATGCATGAACACCTTTGACATTATTGACAATCTTTGAAGCAGGTTGAGGATAAAAGTACTTGGAATCTTTGAGTGTAAATAAGACCTGATCTAAATCACGACGATCAAAAGTCATATTTAACAATATCATTTCTTCTATAGCCATATCTTGTCCCCCTAATAGATGAGCATCGCTTCAATTTGACTCGGTGCCTCTCCATATCTTAAACCTTCAATAATATGTTTAAGATTATCAATTTCAACTTGATATACAATTTTATATGTCATATAAACCAATGCACTGTCTGTTGAAAATCTCATGAAACGTCTTGCTAAATTATATCTGATCTTTTCTGTATAATATTCAATATATACAAATTCCTGATCATCAACATATAATTTATAAGGTGACTCAGATAATTTCTTTAAAAATTCACTGGCATCCTTTGTTTCAATGAGTTCAAACATAACACTCTTTGGAATACGGCTATATTCCATAAATAATGTTTCTCTAATTTGATCTGGTGATGCATTGAAATATTTCTTTAGACGATATATCTTTGTAATATTCTGTAACTCTATAGATGTATTGATCATTGTTAATAAATCTTTACGTTTCTTTCCTTTATACAGCTTATTAACGACATCAACATACTCGGCATAGTAAATATGCTTTAATTCTAACTCCAACAAGTTTGAATCAAATCTTTCATCTTCTTCTGGTTTATATTTAAGTAATGCATCATAATACTTTGTGCCTTTTAATAAAAACAACAAACTATCATAATCATTAATCGCCAATAAACCATAAAGATCAAAACTTGCATATTTATTCAAATAATCAGGAATTTCAATTTCATAACCCGTATAATAATCTGAAACAATTAATCTTGCTTTTGTTAAAATTAATTGAATTTCCAGTTCCATAACACCTAAGCGATAAAATTCTAATTCCTTTTTAGAAGCAAAACGCATCAAACGATCAAGTCTTAAAAAGATTTCTTTATTTAATAAAGCTTCCAATTGACCACGATGAACATTCACTTCTTTTAAATCAGCTAATATATCACTATAAGCTGTTTCACTTTTCAAATAAGCAACTAAATCATTAATGCTTCTTCTTTTCAAAAGCTCCTCATAATTCTGATCTGTTAATTTACGTGAATACATAGAACGTGCTTTTGCTAGAATTGCATTGGATGAAAAAGAACTCATACGCTCACCTCTTCTCTATATTTCTTTACAACGATTAACAATGGTAGAAACCCATTCATCTTTATTCTTTTCGTAAAGACTAGAGAGCTGATTTAGTGATTCTTTGTACTCTTGTTCATTTTTGACTCTAGTTTCTTGAATCTTTGCTTCTAATTCTTTTTTATGAGCATCAATTTTGACTTGATATTCTTTCACAAAAGAATCATAGATTTCTTTCTTTTTTGCATTCATATTGGCTTGAACATCTTGCTTTTTCTTTTTTGCTTCTTCAACCCTTTTTGAACACTCCAAATCTATTGAAACAATATCATCAATAATTTTGTCCAAAATAATCCCTCCTCACTTTAATCATTTATTCTCACATAGTTTACTCCTATTTTTTTAACATTTCAAGAAAAATAGCACTTTATGAAAAAGAACCAAAAATACTTTGATTAAAAAAAGAAAAAATAGAAAATATCTCTATTTCTATCTTTTCATTTTTATAATCAAAAAGATTGATAAATACATATCTTTTCTAATTTACGTACTGCTGTTCCTCCAAAAAACAATTGCCATCCTAAAGTTATAGGAAAATTAACAAACATTGCCTGTAACCATAAAACAATCACTTGATTTCCAGCATTTTGAAATAAAAGAGTTGCAATAAAACTCATGATGGGACACATCAAACAGACAATCATTGTACAAATCGTCATTTGAAAAATTTGTGGTGATGTTTCCTATGAACTGAATCTTTTCATTGTTAAAGCGACAGCCCATTTTTCCACAAAGCATAATTCAATAATCACCGCAATGGGCTACATAATCCATAATTCATGAAACGCCATGACAAAAGCCATAGCTATAATAAATAAAAAGTGATGTCATTTTGATTTCATTCATTTTGTCCTCCTTCTTTTCGCACAAAAAAAACATGTGTGTTGTTCATAATCATGATCATTGCACATGTACCATTTCCAATACCACCACTGTTTCTATATGCAATTTTTAACGGGACTTAATTTAACATATTAAAAAAAAGATGTAAGTCTTTTTTTTAAATTTATATTTTATGTTATAATAACAGTAGGAGGTACTCATCATGTCATATCAATTACAAAAAGCCCATCCACAAGATGTTCCTGTTATCTTTGAAATGATATTAGAAAGAGATCAGTGGATGAAAGAAAAAGGCATTACTCAATGGCAAGATACACATTATCTTGATATCTTCCCACTTTCCTACTATCAACAGGAACAAGAAAAGGGAAACTTATTTGTTCTTACCGATAACAAACACAACATGATTGCCAGTGCTGTTGTCAATGATTATGACAGTAATTGGCATGATGATAAACCGGCTCTTTATATTCATTGTTTCGTTAGTCGACTCAATTCACAAGGTGGTTCTTATTTTTTAAAATATATTGAAGATTATGCCAGACAACTAGGTAAACACTATATCAGGTTAGATTCTATGACAAGCAATCAACTACTAGCACAATACTATCAAAAACATGGATTTATTGCTGTGGGGGAATGTGAAGAAGGATTATATCAAGGAACATTAAGACAAAAAGCAATATCATCACAAAAGAGAGTGTCAGCTTAGGCACTCTCTTTAATAATAATTTCAAATTCATCATCTTCATCAATATGATCAAA
>CALVFK010000102.1 GCA_944326805.1 uncultured Massilimicrobiota sp.
AATATTCAAAAAACAATTCAATTATGGAAAGCTATTGCTAATAGATATAAAGATAATGCATGGGTAGCAGGTTATGATTTATTGAATGAACCAGGTGGTGCAGTTGGTACAGAACAATTTGAGATATATGATCGTCTTTACGATGCGATTAGATCTATTGATCAAAATCATATTATTCAAATGCAGGCAATTTGGGAACCAACACACTTGCCAAATCCTGAATTATATGGATGGGAAAATGTTGTTTATCAGTATCATTTCTATGGATGGGATGTAGAAAAAGATGCAGAGGGACAAAAAGCTTTTATTGAAAGTAAGGTTCAGTATCTTGAAGATACAAATTATAATGTACCTGTATTTGTTGGTGAATTTACTTTCTTTTCTAATGAGAAAAGTTGGGATTATGGTTTAGAAATATTTAATGAACAAGGATGGTCATATACAAGTTGGACATATAAAGTATCAGGAGATAACAGTAGTTGGGGTATGTATACAATGCCAGATAATGAAAATACAAAAGTTGATATTTATAATGATACTTTTGAAATGATAATGCAAAAATGGTCTCATTTTGAATTTACACGTAATGATGTGTTTGCTGATAAATTATCAAAATATTTCAAAGAAGCATTTGTGGATACGACAGCTCCAATTATTGAAGGAAATGATGCTAAAGTTTCTTTAAATGATGAAAGAGACGTTTCAAAGATTATTAATTTATATGTTAAAGATCAATACGATGGAGTCATTAAGGGAGATAAATTAAAAATAACTACAGATTATTCTTCTCAAAATGCTGGACAATATAATGTTCATGTTATTGCAAGTGATAATGCTGGAAATACAAGTGAAGCAAATTTCGTGATTACGGTTTCTAATGCAGACATTAACGATAATGATGACAATATAGACCAGGGTATTGATAAACCATCACACAATCAAAATGAGGGTATGAATTCTGATACAGATAATAACGTAACAGATACTACAAATACAGAGAATCATTCAAATATAACTTCAACGACTAATATTAATAAAGTGGCACAGACTGGTGATGATACAAATGTGATTTTATTAGTCATCATCATGTCAATATCTTTAGTAGGGATACTCTATTGTATCAGTAAATATTATCTTCAATCTGAAAAATAATAGAAATTAAAAAAAGAAGGTTTTAAATTTATGACCTTCTTTTTCGGTTTTGTTTCACTCTTCTTTTATGGATTTAGTCATTTTAAATGGTTATAAATATATAGAATATCTTTGAATAAGTTCTATAGACATAATATAATACTTTTCATTATTAATGGATTTTTATTCTTTTGTAAAAGCATGTGATTTTGTTGTCTTTAGAAACGAGAATATGATTTTCTGTTAGAGTCACAACAACTCCATAACACGTTAATTGTTTGTTGAAAATAAATCATCTAAGAGAATGTTAGATTGAATAAAAATTTTTACTTATACATCTGACACCATCTTAACTAGAAGAAATGTCTAATAAGATTTGTAATTATTTATAGATTGTTAATTTATAGTCTTTTAGAACTTATCGATAACCTTCAAGATGATTTTAATTTACAGATAATGGTTTTATGTAAAACAACTGCAATTGAGATACCATCAATTTTAGCGATTTCTTTAAATGAATAAATTTTCCTAGAAAAATCACATCCTGTCATAGAATATTCTTTAGTCATAAAATATGCCAGAAATTGATATAGAATCTATTCAAAAAACGAGTATAATAAAAATGAATGGAGGTTTCTACAATGATTCAATGGGGAATTTTAGGTATTGGAAATATTGCTGGACGTTTTATCAAAAGTTTAGAAAATAGTCAGCAAGGTGTTTTATATGCAGCAGCATCTTATACACCGTCAAAATGTGAATCATTTTCAAAAAAATACGAGAATGTGAAAGTTTATCATGATTATGAGGAGTTATTAAATGATGAACATGTTGATGCTGTTTATCTGGCTATGCGACATAGTGATCATTATCGTTGGGCTAAAAAAGCATTACAGCATCATAAAGCCGTTTTATGTGAAAAACCGGCAACTCTTTATAAGTGGCAGATGGAAGATCTAAAACAGGAAGCTATCAACAATCAGACATTTTTTATGGAAGCTATGAAAACACGTTTTATTCCTTTGATAGAAGATATCAAAACATGTTTAGATGAAAAAGAGATTGGTGATATTTTGAGTGTTGAAACAAGATTTTGTTATAACAGGGATTATCAGGAAGGACATTATTTATTTGATGAGCAACAGGGTGGTATTTTAAATGATGTAGGAAGTTATAATATTGCCAGTACATTAGATTATATTCATTCACCTCTTGTTTCTGTTGATTCAAAGGTCAGATATCGTTATGGTGTTGATAGTTATGAAAAAGTGACTCTTGTTTTTGAAAATGGGCAAAAGGCATTTTTGGAAATGGCAATGGATGAAAAGAAGGAACCTATTTTAGAAATGATAGGAACAAAAGGAAAGATACAGGCGAATCCTTTTTATCGTCCAACACAGGCAACGATTATTTATCAAAATGGAGAAAAACGTTTATTAGAAAAACCTTATGTTTATGATGATTTCTTTGGTGAAATCGAAGAAGTTCATCGCTGTTTAAGTGAACATTTGATAGAAAGTCCACGTATGAGTTTACAGGATTCTATTGATTGTGTTGACTTGATAGAAAAAATACGACAAAGTTTTTAAAATGATGATCAAAAGGTGCGTTGTTTTGATAA
Source organism: uncultured Massilimicrobiota sp. (assembly GCA_944326805.1). Taxonomy (GTDB): domain Bacteria; phylum Bacillota_I; class Bacilli_A; order Erysipelotrichales; family Coprobacillaceae; genus Allocoprobacillus. The sequence continues at coordinate 2,753 of CALVFK010000102.1, forward strand.
TAATAAATAAAAGAATCTAAAAGAATGATATTTATTCTTTTAGATTCTTTGTGTGTTTAAAGATAATGATATTCATGTTCCCAGTGACTTTGAATAAAGAAAGAAGCAGATTGTTTTGCTTTGTCTAAATCCATATAAGTATAATTGCCACATTCTTCTTTTTTAGCACCAGGAATGTCTTGATTCCAATTTGCAATTGTTTCAAATGTGTCTTTAACAAGAGATTTTATAGTATCAAAACTTAAATCTTTTGTGATCAGATAAAATCCTGTCATACAACCCATTGGACCAAAATAAATAATATGTTCTTTATGTTCTCCATTTCTTAATAGTGTTGCACCAATATGTTCAATCGTATGAGCAGCTTTTGGGTCTAAAGGTTCATCAATATTTGGTTCACACATTCTAATATCATATGTTGTCAGATGATCATCAATACGTGAAATATAAACTCCCTTTTTCAGTTTGGTATGATCAACACTAAAACTTGTAATTCTTTCCATTGTTATACACCTCTCTTTGTCTTTCTTATTGTATAAATAGCTCATTCTTTTTTCAAGAGGGGATAATTCATTTTGTTTGTTTTTTTAAGTTCCATTAACTATAATAAAAGAAAAGAAGGTGACAAAGATGAAAGATATTTTTGATAATGTAGAAGTTGAAGTATTAAATGGTGAAATGTGTGAAGAAGAAATTAAAGAATACATTCAATATGTTAAACAGAAATTCCCTCAAGATACTTTAACATCTCTAACATTAACAATCGATGGTGATTTTGTAGATATGCATTATCATTTACAACCTCAACCTATGCAAAGAATTCGTCGTATTACAGGATATCTGGTGGGAACGTTGGATCGTTTTAATGATGCGAAAAGAGCAGAGGAACATGATCGAGTGAAACATCAACTTTAAAATGGAAAATATTGTATAGAAAAGTTGCATAAATAAGATTGAATATGCAACTTTTATTTTGTATAATAGCCATGTAAAGGTGGTGAGAATATGAATAAAGCATATTTATGCATTGATTTTAAAAGTTTCTATGCCTCAGTTGAATGTGTGGAAAGAGGGTTGGATCCATATCAAGTTAATTTGGTTGTTGCTGATAGTTCACGAGGAAAAAGTACAATCTGTCTGGCTGTTTCACCACATTTAAAACAACTGGGTGTAAGAAACAGGTGTCGTTTATTTGAAATTCCAAGACATATTCATTATATTGTAGCTAAACCACGAATGAAACTTTATATGGAATATTCAGCGAATATTTATGGTTTATATTTAAAATATATAAGTGCTGATGATATTTATGTTTATTCGATAGATGAAGCTTTTTTTGATGTGACCCAATATTTACGTTTTTATAATAAAAATGCAAAAGAACTGGCACAAATGCTTATTGATGAAGTTTATCAAAAAACAGGGATTCCTGCGACAGCAGGAGTAGGAACAAATCTTTATCTTGCGAAAGTGGCTTTGGATATTACAGCCAAACACAATCAAAGTCATATTGCTTATCTGGATGAAGAATTATATCAGAAGACTTTATGGAATCATACCCAGCTTACTGATTTCTGGCAAATTGGAAAAGGGATAGAAAAAAGACTTCATAAACATGGACTGATGACGATGCAGGATGTTGCCATGTGTCCACAAGATATCTTGTATAAGGAGTTTGGAGTGAATGCTCGTTTTTTAATTCAACATGCATGGGGCAAAGAACCTGCAACGCTCCAACAAATTAAAAGTTATCAACCACGCCATCGTTCTATTTCCAATGGTCAAGTTTTATTTGGTGATTATGATTTTCATGATGGATTGCTTGTTTTAAAAGAAATGGTGGAAGATAATGCTTTAGAACTGGTAGAACAAAGATTAGTCACAAATCACATTTCTTTACATGTCAGATATGTGGATGCTTCACTGCCTTCTACAGGTGGAAGTCGTACAATGGGTGTTGTGACAAACTCTTGTCGTTTACTTGTGAAAGAGTTTATTGAATTGTTTCAATCTACAACATTTAGAAATCAACTGATTAGAAAGATTTCAATCGCTTTTGGAGATGTAAAAGATGAAAGATATGAAGCATATGATTTATTTACAGACTATGAAGATATTCAAAAAGAAAGGCAATTACAGCAAGCTATTGTTCATATTAAGAATCAATATGGGAAGGATGCAGTCTTAAAAGCAATGAATATGTTGGATAAAGCAACCGCAAGGGAGCGTCATCAATTAATAGGAGGACATGATGCACAATAATCATGATCAATCTATTCAATTTCAACCTTTTGATTCATTAAAGGGGTTTAGAGAATATCTTCGTGAAAAAGAAAAAAGACCTGTACAAAGAAAAGAATTATTGGAAGATGAGTGTGAAAGACTAAATCGTTTATTTCAACAACTTCAAAAAGGTATGGTTGTGAATGTTGTTTATTATCATCATCAACAATATCAAACAATTCAAGGAATGATTACTCAAATAGATATAGATTATCGTAAAGTTTTATTTATAGATAATCAAAGAATAGAATTTTATGATATCAGAGATATCGAGATTATGAAATAAAACAAGGAAGACAAATTGATCTTCCTTGTTTTATTTCAGGGTGCCAACAAAGTGAATTTCATGTGTCTGATCTTGTGAAGAAGTTATGTCTATACCATATGTTAGATCATGTGATTCATTATTGGACATTTTTTCTAATTGTGATTCGAAATCTTTTAATTTGTTTTTATCTTGAATGAGAGTTTTATCAAGAGAATAATCAATATCTAAAGTTGAATGAATATCCCATTCTATAGGATCGAAAGACATATAAAGATTATCAGAAGTGTTTTTAAATAATTTAACAGTAACGGTATAATGTTGGAGATATTGTGAATTATCAACAACATAAAGACTTTCGGGAGAAATGGATAAAGATGTTATCAGATGATTGGAAGAATACTGAACAGGCTCTAATATGATATCTTTTTCGTTAATGAGTTGTTTTGTTTTTTCTATAGGTTTGGTTGTTTCTTTGGAATCATAATGAATAAGCCAGTAAATCCCCCCACACAAATGATAAATCCTAATATAAATAATAATTTCTTTTTCATGATCATCACCTTCTTTGTATTTATTATAACAAAAAGAAGTGTATGTTTTGTGAATTTCTTTGTATTTATATTATTTTATGTCCACAATAAGAACAAAAAATACTATCATTTGAAAATGGTAGAAACCTTGCCCTATGATGACAATAAGGACATCTCCATAAAATAAAATGACAAATAAGTGATATAATCCATATGATATCTATAATAGCTACGAGTACAATGGTAGGTAAGTTATAAAAATCTTGATCAATGGTATACATAGCACAGAGCATGATCATGAGGATAGATATGATTATGATCAAAATTTCAATAATCTTTTTATAAGTCGTTAATTTCATAAGTAATCACTGCTCCTTATTTAATATAACAAATTA
>CALVFK010000103.1 GCA_944326805.1 uncultured Massilimicrobiota sp.
TTTATTTTTGATCAGCTGGAAAAGATCGTACAGGTGTGGTATCTGCCTTGATTTTACTTTGTATAGGGATAAGTCATCAACAAATTATTGAAGATTATATGAAATCAAAAGAAAATCTGCAATTGTTATTGGAATATTATGCTCGAAATTCAAATGTTTCTATTGATGTGATCATGCCAAGAGAAGAATATATGGAGCGCTTTTTAAAAAGTCAGAAAATCAAAAATATAGTCAATAAATTTCAATTTGAAAGTTATATTTTTTAAAATTTTCCATATCTTTATGTTATAATATAGATATAGGTAAAGGAGGAATCATATATGGCTCAAAGTTTAAAATTTACGGTTACCGATCCAGTCGGACTTTATGCAACTCCTACGACAGAGTTAGTCAATACTGTCAAACAGTTTTATTGTCATGTGACATTAAATTATGGTAATAAAAGTGTGAATTTGAAAAGTATGATGGGGGTTTTATCTTTAGGTATTCCAACTAAGGCTCAAATTGAAATTGTGACTGATGGGGAAGATGAAAAAAAGGCAATTGAAGTGATTAAAGATAAAATCAATGAATTAGGTATTTCTACAATTGAATAATGAAATAAGGTATTCTATATGGATACCTTTTTTTGTGGGGGTAATCATATAAATAATTTGAGAAACATTGTGAGATATGAGATACTTATAAAAAGGGGGTTTTTTCATGATTCAATATATTAGAAAAAGAGATGGGCGTATGGATCAGTTCGATGTGAATAAAATTGCTGGAGCGATTTATAAGGCATTTCAAGCCACAGAAGCGAAGTATGAATTAGATGCTGCTATAGATTTAGCGCATGAGGTAGAACATAAATTAGAAGAACGTCATACTGAATTACCTACAGTGGAATTAGTACAAGATACGGTGGAAGAAACTTTAATTGAAAAAGGTTATGTGCGTATTGCGAAAGCTTATATTTTGTATCGTGCTGAGCGTACACGATCAAGAGATCGTAAATCACGTTTGATGAAAACATTAGAAGAAATTACTTTTCAAGATGCTAAGGATAGTGACTTGAAACGAGAAAATGCGAATGTGAATGCTGATGCTCCAATGGGGACAATGTTGAAATATGGTGCAGAAGCAGCTAAACAGTTTAATGAAATGTTTGTCTTAAATCCTTTACATAGTGCCGCTCATCGTTCGGGAGATATTCATATTCATGATATGGATTTTTTAACTTTAACAACAACATGTACACAAATTGATATTATAGATTTGTTTCGTGGTGGTTTTTCAACAGGCCATGGTGTTTTACGTGAGCCTAATAGTATTACGACTTATTCTGCATTGACTTGTATTGCAATTCAATCAAATCAAAATGATCAACATGGAGGACAGGCAATTGTTAATTTTGATTATGGAATGGCTGAAGGTGTTAAAAAGTCTTATGTAAAATGGTATTTGAAGGCTATCAAAGGAGCTTTGAAATTATTGATTGATGATCATCAGGATGAACTTATACAAGAGTTACAATCTTTATCTGTTCAACCATCTTTAAGTGATGAAAGTTATTTTGAAGTTGAAAAAGATATCCTTTGTAAGCATGGAATCACTTTAGATGCTGTAGAACGTATACAAAAATATGCCAGAGAACAGGCTTATCAAGATACGAATCAAGAAACTTATCAGGCGATGGAAGCCTTGATTCATAATTTAAATACGATGAATTCTCGTGCAGGAGCACAAGTGCCTTTTAGTTCATTAAATTATGGAATGGATACATCTGTTGAAGGACGTATGGCTATTCGTAATGTTTTACTGGCAACGGAAGCAGGATTAGGTCATGGAGAAACACCAATCTTTCCGATTCAGATTTTTAGAGTCAAAGAAGGTATTAATTATCAAAAAGGGGAACCTAACTATGATTTGTTTCAATTAGCTTGTCGTGTTTCAGCCAAAAGACTCTTTCCTAATTTTTCGTTTGTGGATGCTTCATTTAATAAACAGTATTATAAAGGAACACCTGAAACAGAAATTGCCTATATGGGATGTCGTACTCGTGTAATGGGAAATGTTTATGATCCTACACGTGAAATTTCACCAAGACGTGGAAATTTGAGTTTTACTTCTATTAATTTACCACGACTGGCCATTAAGTCAAAAGGTGATATTGATGAATTTTTTACAAAGCTTGATCAATTGATTGATTTGTGTATTGATCAGTTGTTAGAAAGATTTGAAATACAATGTAAGCGTAAAGTCATGAATTATCCATTTTTAATGGGACAGGGTGTCTGGCTGGATTCTGAAAAATTAAAACCAACTGATGAAGTCAGAGAAGTTTTAAAACATGGAACATTAACAATTGGTTTTATTGGTTTAGCTGAAACATTAAAATCATTAATTGGTTATCATCATGGAGAAAGTGAAAAAGCTCAAATTCTTGGTTTGCAGATTGTTGCCCATATGCGTCGTCGTGTAGATGAAGCAGCTCAAAAATATCATTTGAATTTTTCTTTAATTGCAACTCCAGCCGAAGGATTATCTGGACGTTTTGTCAAATTAGATAGAAAGATTTATGGGAAAATTGAAGGTGTGACAGATCGTGAATATTATACAAATAGTTTTCATGTACCTGTATATTATCCTATCAGTGCTTTTGAAAAGATTAAGATTGAAGGACCTTATCATGCTTTAACTAATGGTGGACATATCAGCTATATTGAAATGGATGGAGATCCTACTAAAAATTTACCGGCTTTTGAAAAAATAGTCAGAGCAATGCATGATGCCGATATGGGTTATGGAGCTATTAATCATCCTGTTGATCGTGATCCGGTCTGTGGCTATAATGGAATTATTAATGATGTCTGTCCAAAATGTGGGCGTCATGAAACACCTTATGAAGGCTTTGAAAGAATTCGTCGTATTACGGGTTATTTGGTGGGAACATTGGATCGTTTTAATGACGCTAAAAAAGCTGAAGAAAAGGATCGTGTCAAACATGACATCAACAAAGATTAGATTATATGGTGTTGTGAATGATTCTATTGTAGATGGACCAGGCTTACGTTATACTATCTTTACACAAGGATGTCCACATCATTGTCAAGGCTGTCATAATCCTGAAAGCTGGGATGAAGATGGAGGTTATTTAGAAGATATTGATCATATCGTATCTGATATCATGAAAAATCCACTTTTAGATGGCATTACTCTCTCTGGTGGAGAACCTTTTCTTCAATGTCGACCTTTAATTGCTTTATTAAATCAAATAAAAAAGCAGACGCATTTACATATCATGATTTATAGTGGTTATACTTATGAAGAAATTTTTACATTAGGTAAAGAAGCTATGGAGCTTCTTTGTCTATGTGATACTTTGGTAGATGGACGTTTTGTTTTATCTTTAAGAAGTTTAGAATTAATCTATAAAGGTTCATCTAATCAAAGAATCATTGATGTTCAAAAGAGTTTGCATCATCATTGTCTTTATGAACAGAAAGTGAATGAATATGGAGAATTTGTTGATTAAACAAATTCTTTTCTTTATCTATAAGTTTATTTTCGATATAATATAAAAAGTAAAGGAGGGAAATGATGAAGCCTTTATTATGTTTTGATGTTGATGGAACATTAAGGGATAATGTGAACCATCAAGTATGTTTATCTACCCAAAAAACACTGCAGTTATTAAAGAAAAAAGGTTATCGTATGATCATTTCTTCAGGACGTGGATTAGATTCATTAACAAAAACAGGACTGATGGATATGTTTGAATGGGATGGCTTTGTGTGCAATAATGGACAGCGTGTTTTAGATGCCAACAAACATGAAATCTTTCATGCCTTGATGGATCCTCAAGCTGTTTTAGAAGTTTTAGATATTGCTGAAAAATATCATTATGCAGTAACCTTAAAATCAACGCAGCGTGTTATTACGAAAGAACCTGATGCTTATGTATTGCAGACGCAACAATATTTTCAAAATCAGATTCCACCGGTAGGAACTTATCATGGACAGGATGTTGAAGCAATGATTATATATGGCCCAATGGGATATGATTATGCTCCTTTTCAAAAAGTTAAAGGTGTTCATGTTTTACCGGGAGAATCAACTTATGCGGATGTTACTATTGCTGGATTGTCTAAAGCAACCGGAATTCAAAAAATAATGCATTTATTGAATCTTCGTGAATATATTGCTTTTGGGGATTCATTAAATGATGTTGATATGTTTCAACATGCCAGCCAGAGTGTTGCGATGGGACAGGGCAATGAAAAGTTGAAATCAATAGCAACATTCATTACCAAACCGATTGATGAAGATGGTATTTATTATGCCTGTCTTCAACTAGGATTGATTGAGGAAGGAGAATGGAAATGACAAAAGAAGAAGCAATTCAAAAGGCGCATGCTATGAGTGCTTATATAGAAAGTGAACAGGCTGATGAAAAGACTCATGATTTTGATGCTCTCTGGCAAAGTCTTTACGATATATGCCAACTTGCAACATATGGAATTGTGGAATTAACACAGGAAGAGATTGATGAAGCAATCAACTGGCTTAAAGATACACAAATGATGACAAAGCAGTATCAGGAAACAGAAATATATTTTTCATAAGGAGGAAGTCATATGAAAGTTGTTGATATGCATTGTGATACTATTTCAGCTGTCCATCTTCAACGAATTGATGGACAGAATCTTTCCTTAATGCATAATGATTTACATCTGAGTCTGGAAAAAATGCAAAAGGGTGATTATTTATTACAGAATTTTGCAATGTTTACACCATTAAATATGACTGATGATGCCTGGCAATATGCCCATGATTTGATTGATACATTTTATCATGAAGTCAATCAATATCCAGATTTAATAGGTGTTGTGAAAAACTATCAGGATATTCAAGACAATATTCAAAAACAACGTATGAGTGCCTTATTGACATTAGAAGAAGGAGCTGTTGTACGTAACCAAATTCAATATCTCCAGCATTACTATGATTTAGGAGTGCGTATGATTACGTTGACATGGAATTTTCCTAATGGAATAGGTTATCCTAATTTTTCAATGGATGATCCTAATCATGGATATCATACATGTGATGATGTTCATGGTCTGACAGAGTTTGGAAAAGCTTATGTTCAAGAATGTGAACGTTTAGGAATCATCATTGATGTGTCTCATTTGAGTGATGCAGGATTTGAAGATGTTTTTCGATACACAACAAAACCTTTTGTCGCTTCACATTCTAATGCGCGTCATGTTTGTCCTCATGCGCGTAATTTGACTGATGATATGATTTTAAAGTTAGCCAGTCGAGGTGGAGTCATGGGAATGAATTATGCTGCCGACTTTTTACATGAAAACAATGAAGAACATGCTGTATCAAAGATTGAAGATATTGTTAAACATATTCTTTATATTAAAAATCTGGCAGGTATTGATTGTATTGGATTAGGAAGTGATTTTGATGGTATTCCACCTTATCTGGAATTGCAGAACGCTTCTTATTTGCCATTGTTAGAAAAAGCTTTAAAAGAGGTAGGGTTATCAAGGGAAGATATTGAAAAGATTTTTTATAAGAATGTCTTAAGAGTTTATCAAAATGTTTTATGATAAGAAAAAGCAGATGGGTGTTAGCCTCATCTGCTTTTTTGATATCAGTTTGGGAAAGGATATCATGAAGTAGTCAAAATTTGAAGGGAAAACAAATTATTTCTGACTACATACATACTATAACAAATGATTTTGTTTAAAATTTCATGTAATTGTCAAAAAAAATGTGATAGAAAAAAAGATGAAGAAATAGGTCTATATTTCCACTTGCATTTTATGTTATAATCTTATTAAATCGAAAAATGGAGGGGACATGGGCGATGAAGAAGTGGGGATTAGCTCTCATATGTGCATTATTATTAATGGGGTGTCATCATAACCAGTCTATAATGAATCAAGAAATAGATTTATCAACAAAACAATATATTTATCAATATCAAGATTTATTATTATATATTAACCAGGGAAAGGATGGTTTTTCTTTTCAAATTGAACTCAATGAGGTAGGAATAGGAGATTATGCTATTTTTACAGATCGTTCACATCAACAGGCAACATGTGTCCTTTCATCACAAAAAGATTG
>CALVFK010000104.1 GCA_944326805.1 uncultured Massilimicrobiota sp.
TCTTTATATTGAGTTTATATTGTTTTAAGTATTATTATTTTCTCTTTAAAATTGAAACGATCAAAATACCTCATGAAATATAAAAAGCACACCCTCAGATGTGCTTTTTATATGGTTTAATCACTAATAACTGTTACATTAGTAGCTTGAGGTCCTCTATCTCCTTCAACGATGTCAAATTCAACAGTTTGACCTTCCTGTAAAGTTTTAAATCCTTCAGCGTTAATAGAAGAGAAATGAACAAAGATATCTTTGTCTTGACCTTCCATAGTAATAAAACCATAACCCTTATCAGATTTAAACCATTTCACTTTACCTGTACTCATGTATGAAGTACCTCCTTAAAAGATTTCGCAAAAAACCAGTACTTCATTTTTAAACGACTAATAAATCTTTGCTGTGAAGAATAACTAATACTTTTAAAAATACGTGCTATGTTCCTTTGCTTTTTTATTATAACATAGACTTGATTGAGGTACAAGTTCTAGTTGACAATAGAGTAAAATAGGGTATCATTTGATTAGAGGTGGTTAAAAAATGTTAGAAAAGTATGCTGAATTAATTATTAAGCAAGGTGTTAATTTACAAAAAGGGCAGGAATTGTTGATTGAGGCTTCTATTGATAGTTATCCCTTAGTCCGTTTATTAACAAAACAGGCATATGAAGTGGGTGCTAAAGATGTCATTGTGAATTATCGTGATGAAGTTGTGACACGTTTAAGATATGAAAACTGTGATCAAAAACATTTTGAAACAGTTCCATCATATATTAAAGAGTTAAGAAATGAATATGCTGCTAGACATGTCGCATTGATTTCAATTGAATCTGCAGATCCAGAAAATTTAAAGGATATTGACCCTTTAAAAATACAAACTTGGAGTAAAGCTGTCAGACAGGCTTGTCAGCCTTTTTATGATGCGTTGGATTTAGGAATTAATCGCTGGTGTATTGTAGGAGCGCCAAGTGTTGGATGGGCTAATAAGGTCTTTCCAGAAATGAGTGATAGTGAAGCTGTTGAGGCTTTATGGAAGGCTATTTTCAAAGTCACACGCTGTGATCAGGACAATCCTATTGAAGCATGGGAAGAACATCGTCGTTCATTTGAAAGACGTGTTCAAATCTTAAATGAAAAGAAAATTAAATCTTTACATTATTCCAATAGCTTAGGAACAGATTTAACAATTGGAATGAATCCTGATTATATTTTTGCTGGGGGAGGAAGCTATACAACGGATGGTATTTATTCTTTTCCTAATATCCCTACTGAAGAAATTTTTACGTCACCTGATTTTCATAATGTCAATGGTGTTGTTTATAGTTCATTACCTTTGCATTATCAGGGACATATTGTTGATGAGTTTTCTTTAACTTTTGAAAATGGACGTATAGTGGATTATCATGCGAAAGTAGGAGAAGATGTTTTAAAAAGCATTATTGAAACAGATGAAGGAAGTCATTATTTGGGTGAAGTAGCTTTAGTGCCTTATGATTCTCCTATTCGTCAATTGAATCTAATTTTCTATAATACATTATTTGATGAAAATGCTTCTTGTCATTTGGCTATTGGTAAAGGATTTGGTGAATGTATTCACAATGGTTTAACAATGAATAAAGAAGAGTTATATCAGCATGGTATTAATGATTCATTGACTCATGTTGATTTTATGATTGGCACAAAAGATTTATCTATTGAAGCTTTGTTAGAAGATGGATCAACATTTCCTATTTTTAAAGATGGGAACTTTGCATTTTAAAATTGACAAATATCCAGAATTTCTTTAATATGTTTTCTTGGAGATGTGAGGAGGATTGTCATGTCAGAATTGAAAGAAGAAGTACAAAAGCGTAGAACTTTTGCGATTATATCGCATCCAGATGCTGGGAAAACAACTTTAACAGAAAAATTCCTTCTTTATGGTGGTGCGATTCAAGAAGCCGGAATGGTCAAAGGGAAAAAACAATCTAAACATGCAGTCAGTGACTGGATGGAAATTGAAAAACAAAGAGGGATTTCTGTTACATCCTCTGTTTTACAATTTAATTATGGTGGGTTCTGTATTAATATCTTGGATACACCGGGACATCAGGATTTCTCTGAAGATACTTATCGTACATTAATGGCTGCAGATAGTGCAGTCATGGTCATAGATGGTTCTAAAGGGGTCGAAGATCAGACACGTAAATTATTTAAAGTTTGTGCCATGCGACATATTCCTATTTTTACATTTATTAATAAAATGGATCGAGAAGCAAAAGATCCATATGAATTAATGGAAGAAATCGAAAGAGAATTAGGTGTGGAAACATGTGCCATTAACTGGCCAATTGGCTGTGGTAAGGAATTTAAAGGTGTCTATGAACGTCAAAACGATGAAGTCATTCGTTTTATTCCTGTACAAGGTGGTAAAAAAGAAGTTGATGTTGAAATATGTGATGTTAAAGATGAAGCCTTGAAAGAACATCTTGGAGAAACGTTATATCAACAATTACAAGATGATATTGAATTGTTGGATGGGGCAGGAGCTCAATTTGATCTTGAGCGAGTTCGTCATGGTGAATTATCACCTGTATGTTTTGGTTCCGCTTTAACAAATTTTGGGGTAGAACCTTTCTTAAAACACTTTTTAGAAATGACAACATCACCATTACCTCGTATGAGTAATATTGGTGAAATTGATCCATTTTCAGAAGATTTTAGTGCCTTTGTTTTTAAGATTCAGGCAAATATGAATAAGGCACATCGTGACCGTATGGCTTTTATGCGTATTTGTTCAGGAAAGTTTACAAAAGGTATGGAAGTTTTTCATTATCAAGGAAACAAAAAAATCAAATTGAATCAATCTAAGCAATTAATGGCAGAAAATCGTGAAGAAGTGGAAGAAGCTTATTCAGGTGATATTATTGGTGTTTTTGATCCAGGAATCTTTTCAATTGGTGATACTTTATGTCCAGCAAAAAATAAATTTGCCTATGAAGGTATACCGACATTTGCCCCAGAACATTTTTCAATGATTCGTAATAAAGATACGATGAAACGTAAACAGTTTGTTAAGGGTGTTGAACAGATTGCTCAAGAAGGAGCCATTCAGATTTTTACTGAACTAGGTGGCGGTATGGAAGAAATCATTGTAGGCGTTGTTGGTGTTTTACAATTTGAAGTTTTATCCTATCGTTTAAAAAATGAATATAATGTGGATATTATCAGTACACCACTGCCTTATCAATACATTCGATGGATTAAAAACAATGATGTTGATTTTAAAAAATTAAATCTTTCTTCAGATACAAAAAAAGTACAAGATTTAAAAGGACAATATCTTTTATTGTTTTCTAATGAATGGGGTGTTCGTTGGGCAACTGATAAAAATCCTGATCTTGTTTTAGCTGAATTTTCACAGAATTAATGATACTCAACGAGTATCATTTTTCTTTTTTAGCTATCTAAAAAGTGATAAAATACCCTTAAGGAGGTGTCATCTGTGGCTAACGAAGGAAAGCGTTGTTATTGTCGATGTATTCAAGATATGCGTATGCAAATAGGCAAAGAAGAACTGACGATTTTTCATCACAATAAAATTTATGCATGTATGGTTCGTACAGGTGACATGGAGGTCTCTTTTTATAAGATTTATGGAGAAGAATTTTCTTTGAGCTGTAGTGAAGCAGAGTTTAAAGAATATTTTCGTTTTGTTAAATATAGATCATCTGATGAGAAATCATGATGTTTCTTTGTTTTTTATGAAAAATATGTTATGATGTCGTAGAAAGGGTGATGACTTTGTCAAAAAAGACTTTTGAAATTTCAAATATTCAATCCGTTGAAGAATTAAATCATTTAAGTTTAAAACTCAATGAAAAAGAACAAGTTTCACATATTAAAGTCAATAAAGATAGTATTGTTTTTCATTGTCTTGATATTGATGCTTTATTAAGTTTAATCCAGAGTGTGAATAAAGACTTTGTTGTAAAAGAAGTCATTGATGGAAAAAAACGTGAATATGATTTTGCTAAAAAGAAAGAACGTCAATATTATTTCATGTTTAAAAATATGTTAACAGAGGATGATATTTATGTGCTGGTCGAAAGAATTGAAAAAGATCGCAGATATCATGATGTGCATTATGATGCACAAAATAAACTTTTATTATTGAAATCTAGTCAAAGAGATGTTTTAAGTCTGTTAAGAAAAGAATTATTTAAGATTAATCCATCGGTGGAGATTATTGAACATCACCGACCTATCCGTTCACAGGATGTTTTCAATCAAAAATTTCTTCAGATGTATATACGTATTGGTATTTTGCTCGTTGTTGTTGCTTTAGCATTAGTGACATCTAAAGATGATACAATCATGACACCTATTTTATGGTTAATCACAGTTATTTTATTAGGTATGCCTTTACTCAAAAAAGGATGGGGAGATCTTTTATCTAAGAAGTTTTTCAGTGAATCATTACTTGTTTTTATCGCTATGATTTTTGGTATTGTTTCTGGGGCATATATTGAAACATGTGTGGCTTTAATTGTCTATGAATTATCGACACCATTTTTAAATAAAGTTCTAGAGCGTTCATTACATAAGATTGATGATGCTGTAGAAATGCCAGAAACTGGGATGCGTTATCAAGATGGACAAGTAGAAAAGGTTTCATTATATGATGTTGAAATTGGTGATATTTTAATGATAAAACCAGGTGAAACAGTGTCTATTCCTGGAACGATTGATAAAGGTGTTTCAGCTATCAGTACTTATTCTAATACAAGTACATATGAACCGGTTGTGGTGAAAAAAGGAAGTCATGTCAGCAGTGGCGATGTCAATGTGGGGGAAAGTGAGCTTTATGTACAGGTTGATGAAACTTATGAAAGTTCTAATTATATGAATTTAATGAATATTGCCAGTGTGGCTCCTGTCTATGAATCAAAAACTGAAAAATATACAAAACGACTGGCAAAATTTTATACTCCAGTTATGGTTGCTTTAGGACTGTTGCTAGGTATTGTTTTACCATTGATTCAATTTGAAGAATATGGTTCTTATATTCATGTTGGAGCTGTTTTCCTTGTGATATCGGGAGCTTTATCAAGTGATCAGGCAACATCTTTAGGAATGTTGGCAGGTTTTGCGAAAGCTTTTCAAAATGGTATTATTGTTGAATCATCAATGGGGCTGGACTCTATCAATGCTGCACAGACAATTGTTTATGATCGTTTTGATGGAGTGGAAGTCACAAATGAGGAATTAAATCTTTTTAAGAAGCTTTCGCATATGGGAAGAACACTTGTCATTTATAATGATGGACCTGTGGCATTGGAAGATGATCAGTATAAAATTTATAATGATTTGACAAATGCTCAAAAATTAGAAAAAATGGAATCTATGACAGCACCTGTTGTTTATATCGGAGATACTTTTAAAGATATTGAACTTTTACAGAAAAGTTATGTTGGTATTTCTCGTGGGGGATTAGCTGATCCTAAAGTTGTTGAAAATAGTGATATTGTTTTAATTGATGCTGATTTAAATAGGGTTTATGAAACATTTGTAATCGCAAGAAAGATGCGTACTATTGCAGTTGCAAATAATATTTTAACAGTTGTGGTGAAAGTCGCTATGCTTATTACAGCTTTGAGTTGGACTGTTGTTCCTTTATGGGCTATTGTATTGATTGAAATTTTATTAAAAGCTTTTGTTATGCGTAATTCAACATGTATTTTATAGAGTAGACATGTCTACTCTTTTTTTGGAGGTGAAATGATGAAATTTGTGATTGCTCCAGATTCTTTTAAAGAAAGTATGAGTGCTATCGAAGCCAGTTTACAAATTCAAGAGGCTATTCATGATTATGATGCCTCTTTTATCACTCAGTGTCTGCCTATGGCTGATGGAGGAGAAGGAACGCTTGAAACATTAATGAGCAGTTTATCGGGACAGATCAAGATGTATGAAGTGACCGGTGTCTGTTTTGAAAAACGCTCTGTACCTATAGCGATTATCAATGATTGTGCCATTATTGAATGTGCCAAGGTATGTGGTTTAGAATTACTGGATGAGCAACATAAAAATCCTTATCTTACAACAACTTATGGGTTGGGCGAATTAAT
>CALVFK010000105.1 GCA_944326805.1 uncultured Massilimicrobiota sp.
GGACAGGCAACGTTAAATCTTTCAAAACCATCTCCCCCAGTCCCAAAAATATAACCTTCATCAAGCCATAAATGTGCTTTTTCCAACATCCATGTTTCCAATTCATCTTTATTCATACCTAAACTTCTCATATCTACCCAGACAAGATACAATCCTTCTGGTGATATGACTTTAATTTCAGGTAATCTTTCTTTAAAGAAATCTTTCATATATTGAATATTACCTGCAAGATAAGCGACGAGTTCATCAACCCATTTTGCACCAAAAGTATAGGCTGCTTCACATGCTTCTAAACCAAAAATATTAGGATCACTCATACCAGAAGCATTTTTCTCATCTTGAAACTTTTCACGCATATCTTTATTTTTGATGATAATGTTTGATGTCTGTAAAGCTGCCAAATTAAATGTTTTAGATGGTGCACTGCAAATCATACTAAAATCACCAAAAGAAGGATCAACATTATAGAAAGGAATATGTTGATGTCCTGAATAAATAAAATCCATATGGATTTCATCACTAACAACATAAACATGATGTTTTTGACAGATTTTTCCTATTTGATAAAGTTCTTCTTTTGTCCATACCTTCCCAATTGGATTATGTGGATTACATAAAATAAACATTTTCACATCATGATCAATAATCTGTTTTTCAAAAATATCAAAATCACATTCATAATGATCTTCCTTTAATATTAATGGACACTCAATAACACGTCTGCCATTTAATTGAATAGATGCATCAAAAGGATAGTATACAGGTTTCATCACTAAAATTGCATCATCTTTTTGAGTGAATGCTCTTACAGCCAGTTTTAATGCACCTACAACTCCTGATGTTGTCACAATCCAATCCTTTTCAACATGAAATTGATGGCGTGTTTTCATCCAGTTGATAACTGCCTGATAATAACTTTCTGTTGGGCTTGCATAGCCAAAAACACCATGACTGGCACGACGCATTAAAGCCTCTTTCACTTCAGGCAACGTTTCAAAATCCATATCTGCTACCCACATTGGAATCATACGTGGATCCTTTGCTTTTTCACCATCGTATTTGACACTGTTTGTTCCTTTTCTTTCAATTACTTTATCAAAATCATACATTTTCTTTTAATACCTCTTTTCCTTCCCACTGTTCTTTTGAAAAATGAAATAATGCGATTGTCAAAGCCATTGATAAATTCAATGAATCAATATCCTCACTATGAGGAATAAAAACACTTTGACCATAATTCAAATAACGGTCATCTAATCCATGACTCTCATTACCAAAAATCAGACTATAAGGTTTGATAGATTTCACTTGATGAATATTTTGTGCTCCTTTCAACATAAAAGGATAAAATTCTCGTTTTGAAAACTGAGTGTGATAATCTTCAAATGTATCATAAAAAGCGATATTCAAGTGAAAAATAGCACCCATCGAAGCACGAATAACTTTGGGATCAAAAATATCTACTGCCGGTTTAATAATGACTAAATCTTTATATCCAAAACCAAGCATTGCACGCATAATAGTCCCCATATTTCCCATATCCATTGGATGTTCTAAAACAACATGATTCCCACTATTTGATGAAGATGTATAAGTTTGAAAAACACCTATCGCATAACAATTATTTTTAGGACTTAATTTTTCAATAGTTCGATCATGAAGATCAATAGG
This sequence comes from uncultured Massilimicrobiota sp., assembly GCA_944326805.1. Lineage (GTDB taxonomy): Bacteria > Bacillota_I > Bacilli_A > Erysipelotrichales > Coprobacillaceae > Allocoprobacillus. The sequence goes on from CALVFK010000105.1 coordinate 1,672, forward strand.
AATATGATACTTCTCACATAAGTCTTGAATGACTGGATAGCCTTTATTTTGTTCAATAGATGAATGAACAACAACTCTTTTGACCATCTCTGGTTTTTGTTTTAATAATTCAATTGTTGGAAAAACACCTAAAGTATAAGACGTTGCATCTCCTTTTTTATATAATTTCATATGCCTTTTCTTTCCCCTCCTTAATCATTTGAGCCTGTTGATAATAAGAGAGTGCATAACCATGATGCTTCTTGACATAACGACCCAATTCATAAAACTGACTTAACAATAAACAAGCCTCATAACTATTAAGTCTTGCCGCCTGATGTAAATATTGAAGAGCCTTTTTGACATCTTTTTTTAATGCCACACCATCAAAATAAAACATAGCCAGTTCATAAGCACATTCTTCATGTAAAAGATAATATCCATATGTCAAATAGTGAATAGCATCTTTCATATTCAATTCAACACCTAATCCCAGTTTCAACAACAAACCTGTTTTATATAAACAATCTTTTTGAAAACATTTAGCTCCTTTTAAATAAGCTTGAAAAGCAGATGAATAGTCTTTTTGTCTTTCTAATAAAATCCCCTGATACAAATAAGATTCCTTTTCATGACTATTCAAAAAATAATGCATCGCCTGATCACTATCTTGTTCAACATATTGCCCATACATATAAAATAAGCCTAGTCTTAATGATGACTGACTATCACATTGTTTGCGATAATAAGCCAGTGCCTTTGCGATATCTTGTTCAACTCCATCACCATGTTCATACATATATCCCAGATAATAACAGCTTTCTAAAATACCATTGTCATGCAAATACGAAAAGATTTCAAAAGCCTTTTCATAATCCTGTGTGACTCCAAATCCTAAAAAATAAGTTCTTGCTAAAACATAGAGATGAGAAAAATTTTGTTCTTGATAAGCCTGTTTTAAAAAATTCTCAATATCAGGAATCTCAAAATAATAACCAATTCTTTCAATTAATTGTGCATAAATACTCACCATAAACAAGGCTTCTTCTTCCTTTAATGAAGCATATTGACATAAATAATCCACATATCTGGATATTTCAAAATCTTCATCAAAAATCATTGCTTCAAAAACACCCAGTTTCATTCCCAAAACAACCAGGTAACATTCATCCATCATATCAAAAGCCAAATCATTTAAAACTTCTTCAAAACGCTCAATATCAAATCTAATTGTATCACCATACTGATTAAAGACATCTATCACTTTTTCAATAATCTGAATATTCATCTATGTATTCATTTCATTAATCTGATGAATTGATTGTAATTCTTTCACTGCATTATCTTTTAATGCTTCAAAATGTTCTTTATCAAAATGAGCACCCTGATCAATCAATTCAATCAATTCACGATATTTTTCAACAATCACTTCATATAAAGATTCTTTAATCACATAGTCCATTTCCTGATGAGCCTGTTGTGTTAACTGATTTACAGATTTATATTGTTCCTTAAAAACAGCATCATAATCTATAACTATTTTTTTCTTTTTAAACAATCCCATAATATACTCCTTTCTTCTTTATCATTATTCTACTTGATTTTACTCAAAATGAAAATCTTTTTTTCTTTATCATTTGTATTAAAAAGTTCACTATTTTTTATAATTTATTTAGAATTATTGAACTTTATTTTCATAATTGTCTTGTTTATTTAACTTTTATTGCTTTTATGTCATAATGCTATTGAGGTGATGAAAGATGGAAGAATTACTCCAATTAGAAAAAGATTTATCTTTTATATCTTTTGATCATGAAGATGCTTATCATTTAGGACAAATGCTTATTGATAAAGTCAATACACAAAACTTAAAACCCCTGCGTATACGTATTGTCTTAAACCATGATATTGTATTTCAGTATTTAATGAATGGAAAAAATGGTGAAGAATGGTTAAATCGTAAACAAAAAACAGTTGAGATGTTTGGACATTCTTCCTATTATATCTGGACTTGTCAGGAAACAACCCATCAATATGATGCGTATTTAGATGATGATTCAATGGCTATTTGTGGTGGTGGTTTTCCTCTTATAGTGAATGAGAAAATCATAGGTTGTTGCATCGTATCAGGATTACAACATGATCAAGATCATCAAATCATTGTTGATTGTTTAAAAGAATTAAAAAGAAAGAAGGAAGATTTATGAAACTTGGTATTTTAGGAACAGGAATGATTGTTAAGGATTTAATGACGACTTATCAAAAACTTCATATTGAAAAGACATATCTTTTAGGAACATTAGAAACCAAAGAAGAAACAGAACAATTATGTCAAAAGTATCATCTTGATCAGACATTTTATGATTATGATGAACTTTTAAAAAGTGATGTAGATACAATTTATATTGCTTTACCTAATCATTTACATTACAGTTTTGCTAAAAAGGCAATAACACATCAAAAACATGTCATCATTGAAAAACCAATATGTGCCAATACACAAGAATTACAAGATTTAATCCATTTAAGTCAACAATATCATGTGATTGTCTTAGAAGCGATGAACATCCATTATTTACCTGCTTATCAGTCACTTCAAAACACACTTTCAAAAATAGGACAGATTAAAATTTTAAACTTCAATTATAGTCAATATTCTTCACGCTATAATGCATTTAAGCAGGGACAGATTTTACCCGCTTTTGATTATCATAAAGCTGGTGGTGCGTTAATGGATTTAAATGTTTATAACTTACACGCTATTATAGGGCTATTTGGGAAACCTGAAGATAACCATTATTATGCTAATATTGAAAAAGGTATTGATACAAGTGGTATAATGGTTTTAGAGTATCCTCATTTCCAGGCTATTTCAATTGGTGCTAAAGACTGTAAAGCCCCTATCACATCTACTATTCAAGGTGATTTAGGTGTCATTGTCATCAATACGCCAATGAATCAGTTAACGGAATACACATTTATTGATAATAATGGGTTAAGTACAAAATATGAGTTTTCTAAAGATGAACATCGTCTTTATTATGAATTTCAGGCATTTCAAAGAATGATTGATGAAAAAGATTTTGATAAGGCTCAAAACATGTTAAAATTGAGTTTAGATGTAGCCAGTGTTATGGAAAAAGGTAGAAAACAGGAAGGAGTTGTTTTTGATAATGATCAACAATAAATTAGTACTCGGTTATATTGGAAATGGAAAAAGTGCAAATCGCTACCATATCCCCTTTGTTTTACAAAGACCAGAAAAGTTCATCATCAAAAAAATATTTGATATTCATGTTCATCATGACTTATGGAAAGCCATTGATGGTGTAGAATATACTGAAGATGTAAATGATTTACTTCATGATTCTGACATTGATATGATTGTTGTATGTACAACTCATCATTTTCATTATCAGTATGCTAAAATGGTTTTAGAAGCAGGTAAGCATTGTTTAGTAGAAAAACCATTTATGGAAAATAGCCAACAGGCACAGGAAATTTTTGATTTAGCTAAGCAAAAAGGATTATATTGTTCAGCCTATCAAAACAGACGTTATGACAGTGATTTTTTAACAGTTCAAAAAGTGATTGAAAGTGGAAAACTTGGCGACTTATTAGAATTAGAAATGCATTTTGATTATTATAGACCTGAAGTTCCTGAAAATGTACATGAATTTGACCCAGCAAATTCTTATTTATATGGTCATGGTTGCCACACTTTAGATCAAGTCATTTCTTACTTTGGAAAACCTGATGATATTCATTATGATGTCAGACAATTGCTTGGTGATGGAAGAATGAATGATTACTTTGATTTAGATCTTTATTATGGAACTTTGAAAGTTTCTGTCAAATCAAGTTATTTTAGAATCAAAGAAAGACCTAGCTTTGTTGTTTATGGAAAAAAAGGAATGTTTATCAAACAGACAAAAGATCGACAAGAAGAACATCTCAAATTATTCTATATGCCAGATCATGCAGACTTTGGAAAAGATTTGCCTATTCATTATGGTGTCCTCACATATATCGATGATAATGGTCAATACCACGAAGAAAAAGTACCAACAGTGACAGGTGATTATGCCAGAGTTTATGATGGAATTTATGATTGTATCGTCAATGGACAACCTCAAATTATCACTCATGAACAAACACTTTTACAAATGAAAATATTGGAAACAGGTGTTCAAAACTTAAAATAAATAATCTTTCTTTAAGAGCATATCTTTGTTCTTAAAGAAAGTTTTTTATTGTTAAAATATATGCTTTAAGCAATTTATGTGATATAATGTCAATAAAGATAAAAAAAGTTGAAAATAAAAAAAGAAATCTGTCAAAAAAATGCGTATATAAATAGTAGGAGGGATATTTTATGACGGATTTCAAGAATCTTTTTGACATACGCATTTACAACTATTTTCTCAATCAT
>CALVFK010000106.1 GCA_944326805.1 uncultured Massilimicrobiota sp.
AAAAAAACAATGACAAGCCAGATTGGAACCTTTAAGAATACGAAAGGAGAGGCGTTGTTAGGAAATTTTGCAGAATTAATTACTTCTTCTAAAGTTTCAAAAACTTTGCCTGTAGGAATTCCAGAAAATCGTGATGTGTTAGTTACTGAATATGGATGTAATAAAGGAACTGTTTATTTTACAGGTGTATCTTCTCATGGATTGGAACCAAGTAATACTTGTGATGTGACATTAAAATTTAGCGCAGATGATTTATTGTAAATAAAAAAACCTAGTTGATTAATTTCAACTAGGTTTCTTTGTGATAATGACTTCCTTGATACGTCGATCTTGAATCTTGGTAATCTGGAATGTCAGATTGTCAATATGAAGTGTTTTGGTTGTTCCATCTTTAGGGATAGAACGTAAATGACTGTATATATAACCACCAATGGTGTTGTAGTCTTCATCTTGTGGAAATGGAATACCGATGGCTTCTGAAAGTTCATCGAGATCAGTGTTTCCGTTGACTCTCCATTGTGTTTCATTGATTTTTTGAATATCAGGTCTTTCGCGTGAATCGTGTTCATCATAGATGTTTCCAAAGATTTCTTCAACCAAATCTTCTAATGTAATGATACCACTAATTCCACCAAATTCATCTATAGCTATCGCAAAATGGATGTTTTTATTTTGCATATCCGCAAATAGAAGGTCAGCTCTCATTGAGTCTGGGATGAAATATGGTTTTGAAAGTATTTTTTCAAATGGTTTTTTCTTGGTTTGAAGATTTAACAGGTAATCTCTGACATGGAGAACACCAATGATATTGTCTTCATCATCTTGATAAACAGGATAACGAGATAAACCAGAACTTTGAATTGTTTTGATAATTTCTTCTTGAGTTGCATCAGCAGAAATCATTGTAACATCAACAGATGGAGTCATGATTTCTGATATATCTGTGTCATTGAAATCAAAGATATTTTGTAGCCATTCACTTTCATCTTCGTTGAGAACACCACGTTTTTCACCAAGTTCAATCATTGTCAGGATTTCTTCTTCAGTAATGTTATCTTCTTCAGCTTCTGTTTTTAAGTGTAATAGTTTTAAAACAGCGTTGGTTGAAAAAGATAAGAATCTGACAACGGGGTTCATAATTTTGGCAATCATTAAAACTGTTCCACATGAGATTTTAGATACTTCATATGGTTTTTGCATTGCGATTCTTTTAGGAACTAACTCACCAAAGATTAAAGTAAAATAAGATAAAATAATTGTAATAACAATGACTGATAATGTATCAAGGACATTTAATGGGATACTTGTGATTCCTAAATCCTGTGATACCCATTGAACAAGGTATTCTGAGAAATTATCAGCCGCAAAGGCACTTCCTAAAAATCCAGCTAATGTAATTCCAATTTGAATGGTTGATAAGAATCCAGAAGGTTCTTGTAAAAGAATTAATAAACGTTTAGCTGTTTTTTCTCCACCTTCAGCTTTTTTTTCTAATTGTGTCTTATTTAATGATAAGACAGCAATTTCTGTTGCTGCAAAGAATGCATTCAATAAAATTAAAATAATCTGCAATAATAATTGCGAGGGTATAGAGTCCATAACTTCACTCTCCTTTTATTTTTTGGCTCTATATGTTTGTGATATAAAAAAAGACAACTACCACAACACTGCAATAAAAGTCTCGTTATTTCATATATAAAACCGGCTAATAAACTTAGCGTGATGTCGATTATATAACATCATAAAATGATGCTAACTACTCCCTTTTATGTGTTCTATTTTATCATATTGCACGTAACTGTCAATATTGTTATGATAAGAGTATGTAAAAAAGGAGAAAAAAATATATGTATTTACAGTTATTAGAGTATGTCAGTCGTGATTTACCTGATGGATTTACACCTTATTATATTTATGGAATTATGGTAGATAACAAGGAAGTTGGTAGAATCACTTTTAGAGAAGGGTCATTGCAGGAACATTATTTTGATGGACATATTGGTTATCATATTGAAGAAGCATATCGAGGACATCACTATGCTTATCAGGCGTGTTTGCTTTTACAAAAAGAACGTGGTTTTCATCAAGTGATTTTAACATGTGATCCATCTAATCAGGCATCACTTAAAACAATTCAGAAACTTCATGCAAAGTATCTTGAAACAAAAACAATTCCTAAAAGTCAACGTCGTTTCTTTCACCAAGATGAAAAGGAAAAAATGATTTTTTTATGGGAAGTTTAAGTTCATTGTTTGTATTGATTTCGTTATAATAGAAAAAAGGAGGGTGTTTTGTGAAGTTTGTACATATTGGAGATTTACATTTAGGGAAAGTGATTCATCAAAGTTCCTTATTATCTATTCAACGTGAACTGTTGTTTGAATTATTGGATGAGATGGATCAAAGAAATATTCGTTTATTGGTTATTGCAGGGGATATTTATGATCGTTTGATTCCTAGTCAAGAGGCAGTGAATTTGTTGGATGAGTTTTTAACGAAAGCTTTATTGACTTATCATATTGAAGTTTTGATGATTAGTGGGAATCATGATAGTTCTGATCGTTTACATTTTGCCAGTTCTTTATTGGTGAAAAATGGATTACATATTGAAACTTATTTAAAAGAAAAGATGGTGTATGTTGAAAAAGAGAATGTCAGATTTTATTTGTTGCCTTTTGTTAAACCATCACAAGTAAGAATGTTATATCCTGATCAGGAAATTCATACTTATCATGAAGCGTTGGCTTATTATCTTTCTAAACAAAGTCTTGACCATGATTATCAAAATATTCTTGTCACACATCAATTTGTTGGACATTCAAGCATAACCAGTGAATCAGAAGTACCGTTAAGTGTGGGTGGTAGTGAAATTATTGATGCTTCTTTGTTTGATGATTTTGATTATGTAGCATTAGGGCATCTTCATGCTCCTCAAAAGGTTAAACGTGAAACGATGCGTTATAGTGGTTCTTTGATGTGTTATTCTTTTGATGAAGTGAAACAAAAGAAGTCTGTTGTGGTGGTGGATACAGATACTATGGAAATCACAACCTTTTCATTGCATCCATCTCAGACTTTACAAAAATATCAGGGAACATTTGCTGAATTGATGGATGTCAATTTTATTGAAAAAAAGGACGATTATTTATCATTTGAACTGTTAGATCAAAAGATTATTCCTCATGCGATTGAACAGTTACGAGTCCTTTATCCTCATCTTTTACAATTGACTTATCAATATTTAATGAAAGATGCCAAACAGTCCACTTTTCGTCCTATGCAGTCCATTGAACAAATGGATACATTATCTTTATTTCAACAGTTTTATCATGATGTCAAAAATCAGGAGTTATCCAATCTAGCAAAGGACGTTGTGCAGGAGTTATTAGAAAAGGCAGGTGAAAAGAGTGAAGATTATTAAATTGACGATGAATGCTTTTATGGCTTATAAGAATTTAACAGTTGTTGATTTTGAGAACATACATGATCATGGTTTGTATTTGATCAGTGGACCTACAGGCTCAGGAAAAACAACACTTTTTGATGCGATGACTTTTGCATTGTATGGAGAAGCCAGTGGTTCTCATCGACAAGCTTCTTATTTTCGTAGTGATTTTGCTGATGCAAAAGAAGAAACATATGTAGAATTGGTATTTGAATTGCATCAGCATCGTTATACAGTGAAACGTTCACCAACATATTATCGTGAAGGTTATAAAACGCCTAAAATGGCTCAAGCCTACTTTGATGATGGTCAACAAATCATTGAAGGAATTAAAGAAGTCAATGCAAAGATTAAAGAACTGTTGGGGGTGGATGTGCGTCAATTTAAACAAATTGTGATGATTGCTCAAGGAGAGTTTACAAAACTGATTTATGCCAGTAGCGAAGAAAGAGAACGTGTTTTACGTCATGTTTTTCATAGTGAACCACTTGTTATCTTTGAAAATCTATTAAAAGACAAGGTAAAACATTATAAAGATGAATTTATGATGTCGAATCAGGATTTATCTTCTCGTTTTTCCATGTTGCAGTTATCATCTGATTTTATACAACAACATCAAGAATTTCATCCTTCTTATATTCAAGATGCCCAAATAGAGAATCAAAAAGTCAGTGAACAGCTTGATTTAGATCAACACTTCTATCATAAAGTTAAAAATGAATATGACAAGTTTTCACAACAATATTATCAAAAACAAGAACATAATCAACAATTATTAGAATTAGAAGAAGTGATGAAACAATATCATCAATTACAAGCTCAAAAAGAAAAAATGTTGTTGCTGGAAAAAGACTTTGAAAAAATAGAACATATCAAAAATCATCAGTCTTGTATTCATCAATACAAACAAAGTCAAACATCCTATCAACAGGCTTGTATCCAAAAACAGGAAATTGAACACAAACTTTCCTCTTTACAACAACAATTTTCTTTATTAAAAGAAGAATATCAAAAATTAGATGAAGATAAACACCAAAAAGATCAATTATTCATAGATATAGAGAATACCAAAAAAGCCTTAGAACAATATCAGTTGTACCAGAAACAACGAACAACCTTTCAACAACAAAAAAAACAATATCAAGCTTTACAAAATGATTATCATGATTTACAGGTGCGATATGAAAAAATGGAAAATCGTATTGGACGTGATCAGGACAATGTCAATCGTTTACCACGCCTGGAACTGGAATTAGAACAGAATGAAAAAAATGTCAAAGAAATTAATCAAAAAAGAGTCATGATTCATGAATTAAGCCAGTTCTATGATGAATGGAAATCTTTACAAGATCATCACTATGATTTATCTGTTATCTATCAACAAAAACAAGCTGAATACGAAAAGATTTTACAGCGTTATCGTCATGAAGATGAACTGTTTCGTCGTCAACAGGCGGGGATTTTAGCCAGTCATCTTAAAGACAATGAACCTTGTCCTGTCTGTGGTTCTACCCATCATCCTCATCTGGCAAAACTTGAAAAACAGGTGCTTTCTTCTCATGAGTTAGAACAACTCTCACAACAGGTTGAAGCGAAGAATATTGAACAGCAGGAAGCTTATCAGGAAGTTTATCAACAAAATGAACGTGTGACAACAATGCAGACACGTATTGAAATGTTGAAAAAACAGCTCAATATTCAAGAGGAATTATCAAAAGAAGTCTTTATTCATTTATTATCAGATATTGTGCAAGTTATTGAAGAACAGGAAAAAACATATCAGAAAAAATATAATGATGTGATTTATTTAAAGAAGATTCAACGTAGTTTGGAACAGGATACACTTTTATTAAAGCAACAAAATCAATACTTGCAGGATATGCAACAACAATTAATTGATAAGGAAAAAAGCATGTCTTTATTACAACAACAATATCTTCAATTAGAAAAAGATTATCATTTTGATCAAAATCAAGATATTTCATCTGTTTTAACACAACAACAAAAAGACTTAAAACAATTAGAAAAACACATTGAAACAATAGAAAATCAATATCATCAATGCCAAGAAAATCTTTCTGTTTATACACATCAGTTCACTCAAATCACACAACAGCTTCAATTATTGAATGAAGAAAAAGACAAAGCTCAATTATTATATCAGCAGTTTATTCAAGAATGTTTTAAAGATGAAAAACAATATCTCTATTATCAGGAACATATGCAAGACATTGAAAGTCAAAAACAGATCTACCAAAATTATTTTATACAGTTAGAAGCCTTAGAAAAACAAAAAAAACTTTTAGAAGAAAAAACAAAAGATTATCAGTTATGTGATCTGGCTCAAGAAAAACAACAATTAGATGATTTATCAATACAACGTGATCAGGCTTATACAAAGTATCATGAAACTTTGTATGTATTCCAACAAAACGATAAAATCTTAAAACAGTTAGAAAAAGATTATCTAAACAATCAGGATATTTTTGAAAAGTATACACTTTACCAAGATTTATATGATCAGACAGTGGGAAAGAATCCTTTGCGTATGTCTTTTGAAAGATATGTATTATCGACTTATTTTGAACAGATATTAGA
>CALVFK010000107.1 GCA_944326805.1 uncultured Massilimicrobiota sp.
TTTAAATCTAAGCTACCATAAGGCACTCCAAGCAAACAAGAACTAGTATGGTAATCTTTTTTATGCCATATAACAACCCTTAAGCCATTATCACAAGATCCTTCATAATATGTTTCTTCGAAATCTTCATTAAAATGTTTAATCATAGTTATCTCCCTTTTGTGCTAAGACATAAGTCAATTTTAGTTCAACATCATTAAAAGCAGCCTTTATGCTATCTTTAGTAACATTTTGAATATCTTCAATAATTTTTGCTGTTGTACGATTATCATGAATAATACTTTCTCTAAAAGCATTCCACATTAAACTAGCGATACTATCTTCACTTTGGCGATAATTATTAATATACATTTGCTTAGTAGTTTCTAAAAGCTCATCAGAAAATTCTCCATTTTTCATCTTGGTTAATTGTTCTTCAATTAATAATTTAATTTTATAAAGATTTTCGATATCAAAACTAGTTCCAACTCTAATAATTCCATCATATATTTTAAAATCCGAAAAAATAGAATAACATAAAGAATTTTTTTCACGCACTTCTTGGAACAATAAAGAAGTAGGCAACAAACCAAAAATACCATTACCAACTATCATACTCGCATAATCTTGTGATATGGAAGTGCGATTACATGAATATAACTGAACTAAGTTAGATTGGGTAACCTGACGATATTCTACGATATCATCAAAATTATTTCTTTTGTTAACATATACTAATTGTTTATCTACTATTCTAGGTTTAAAACTAAATTGTTCATTAAAATATGCTAAACATTGTTTATCATCTACATCTCCAACCACAAAGAAGTCTATGGCCATGTTATCTATCATATCTTGATATTTATATTTTAAATGTTCATAGTCTAATTCATTTACATCTTCAAACTTATATATACATTGTTTTTGAAGCATATCACCAAAAATTTCATAAGCTCTATTATTCGCAAAAACTGCTGGATCATCATTAACCGTATTTATATTTAACTTTAAAATTTCTTTTGTCTCTTCAAAAAGATGTTTACCCTTTTCTTCATCATAAAATTTAGGTTGTAAAATAAAAGCCGCTAATAAACTAAATTGTGCTTTTAAAAGATCTTTATGTACAAACTTTCCATTTAAAACACTACAAATAAAGCGTAAAATTAACATTTGTCCACGCTTTTCAATTTTAACATTTAGTTTTGCTCCATATAATTCATCTAAAATATTACTAACTTTTTGCTTATTATCATATGGCATACAACTATCTTCTAAAAATTGACACAAAGCATAATAATATACATCATCTTTGCCATCTAATGGTTTAGAAAATATAACTTCAATATTAACATCTTTATATTTAGGAGTTTTTTCAACATGGAATTCTACTCCATCAACTATTTTATAAGTAAGCATATTTTTCCTCCATCTAAAAAGCCGAATAATCTTAAGATCAATTCGACTTCGTTATTAATTATCGTTTACCTGCATCGTAAATCTGTCCAGATGCCTTAGGGCCAACTGCCTTACCACTAAAGATAATCAAGGCAATTATGGTCAATACATAAGGAATACAAGAGAAGAATTCCGATGGAATAAGATTTAGTATAGGAATCATACTAGCATAAACACCTAAGGCACTAGAGAAACCAAAGAATAATCCTGCACCTAAAGTACCTAATGGATTCCACTTACCAAAGATTAATGCTGCAATGGCAATGAAGCCCACACCATGAATACTACTTGCAGTATATTGAATACCATTAGTTAATACCATGATTGCCCCAGCTAAACCAGCAAATGCTCCAGATATCATAACTGCTACATAGCGCGTTTTATAAACATCAATACCCATACTAGCTGCCGCATGAGGATTTTCACCACAAGAGCGCATACGTAGACCAAAGCGTGTTTTATAAACAATAAACCAAGTTACTACAACTAAAATTAATGCAATAAATATCGTTGGATAAATTCCCGTAAATGCTTCTCCAATTACAGGAATATCACTAAGCAAAGGAATTTCTTTCATCTTAGAAATACCCTTAGAGAAAGCTACGGTTCTTTGTTGACCAAAGATAATTTGACATAAATAAACCGTAATACCAGTAGCTAGTAAGTTAATAGCTGTACCAGCAATAGTATGATCAGCCTTAAAATTAATCGTACTAACTGCTAATAATAATGAATAAATAATACCAACAACTAGTCCAGCCAACAATCCTAGCCAACCTGCATATGGCCCAAAAGTAGGATGACTTTCCAATAATACACATACCGTAGCACCAGCAAAGCCTCCGACCATCATAATACCTTCAATACAAATATTAACAATACCACTACGCTCAGAAAATAATCCACCTAAAGCAGCAATGATAATAGGAGTAGCTACCATTAATGTAGCAGGAACCATAGAAATTATGATACTCATTGAACATCACCTGCTTTCTTACTTTGAGCTTTACCTTTTCTTAATTCAATCTTGGTTAATACATATTTAATAGCATATTGAATAGCCACAAAGAATACGATGGAAGACGAAATGATATCACCAATTTCTTTAGGAATACCACTAGTTTGCAATAATGGTTGAGTTACTTTTAATAAACCAAATAATAAACCTGAAAGCAAGATACCAATAGCATTACATCCACCAACTAATGCAACCGATATACCATCAAAACCATAGTTTTCAGCAGCACTCATTACTCTACCATATCCGAATGTTCCTTGTAAGATAACTGCTCCTGCTAAACCAGCAAAGAAACCTGAAATCATAATAGATAAAATTGTACTCTTATTAACTTTGATACCAGCATATCTAGCACCTTCTTTATTAAATCCTGTTGCACGTAAGCTATAACCAAATGAAGTTTTTTCAATAATAAACCAATAAGCTATTACACAGATAATAACTAATATAAAACCCCAATGCAAACGTGAATGATTAGTTATACTAGATAAGAATTCACTACTCAAACTAGCATTAGCTGGTATATCAACTGTTCTAGTAGTAGTTGATTCAGGTAAACCTTTCAAGAAATAGTTTGCTCCATATAATGCTGTATAGTTTAGCATAATACCTGTAACAACTTCACTAATATTAAAGCGACACTTTAAAATACCAGGTATAAATGCCCATAAAGCACCAGCTAAGCCTCCAGCAAATAAACAAACAATAACGCCTACAACTGGTGGCATTGGCACTAATATTGCGACCATACAACTAGCTAAAGAACCAACGATAACTTGTCCTTCAGCACCAATATTAAACATACCACAACGATAAGCAAATCCAATTGCCAAACCCGTTAAAATGATTGGCATTGAACTAACTAAAAACTCGCCAGGATAACGTAAATTTAAACCACTAGAAGGTTTAGAAAAATCAAAACCTGTAGCACTTTTTACTAAACCATTAAATAATGCTCCAACATCTTGCCCAGAAATAATTAAGATGATGCATCCAAGCAATATACCAAGGATAATAGCAATCACAGGTATTAATATTTTTTCATATTTTTTACTCATGATTACTTACCCCCTCAACTTTCTGACCAGCCATCATCAATCCTAATTGTTTTTCATCAGTATCACTAGCTTTTACCACACCAGTAATTCCACCATTATACATAACGATTATACGATCGCTCAAGCTTAAGATTTCATCTAATTCAAATGAAACTAATAATACTGCTTTCCCTTTATTTCTTTCCGCAACAATACGTTTATGAATATATTCAATAGCACCAACATCCAAACCTCTTGTAGGTTGAACAACTATCAATAATTCAGGACTACGATCAATTTCTCTAGCAATTATAGCTTTCTGTTGATTTCCTCCCGACATACTTCTAGTTATAGTTTCCTTACCTTGTCCACTACGCACATCAAATTCATCAATCAATCGATCCGTATATTCATCAATTTTACTAAATTGCAAGATACCATTATTACTAAATTTACCATCATATTCATGAATAATCATATTTTCTTTCAATTTAAAATCTAATATCAATCCATGTTTATGACGATCTTCAGGCACATGACCAATACCACAATTAAGTTTTTCTTTAACTGTTAAATCGGTAATATTTTGTCCTTTAAACAAAATCTCACCCTTTTCAACTTTAGACAAACCAGTTAAAGCATACACCAAATCCGTTTGACCATTACCATCAATACCCGCAATACCAACTATTTCACCCTTAGCAACGCTAAAGCTCATACCTTTAACTGCATCTAAATCACGACTATTTTTAACCCATAAATCTTTAACTTCTAATACTTTTTCTCCAACTTCAATTTCTGGTTTTTCTACCGTAAAATCAACTTCACGGCCAACCATCATTTCCGCCATTTCTTTTTCACTAGTACTAGCAACATCAACGGTACCAATATATCTACCGCGACGTAATACTGTACACTTATCAGCAACCTCTTTAATTTCTTTTAATTTATGCGTAATTAAAATAATGGTCTTACCTTCTTTTTTCAAATTACTCATAATTTCAATTAATTCTTCAATTTCATTAGGTGTCAACACTGCTGTAGGTTCATCAAAAATCAAAATATCAGCATTACGATATAACATTTTTAATATTTCTACCCTTTGTTGCATACCGACTGTGATATCTTCAATTTTAGAATATGGATCAACATCCAAACCATATTGTTTAGATAATTCCAAAATTTTCTTTGAAGTTTCCTTTAAATCAACAGTTTTATACTTAGTCAAAGGTTCTTTTCCCAGAATGATATTTTCCGTAACAGTAAAACAATCTACCAACTTAAAATGTTGGTGCACCATTCCAATTCCTAATCTATTCGCATCATTAGGATCATTGATACTAACTTCATTTCCATTTATCTTAATGATTCCACTAGTTGGTTGATATAAACCAAATAGTATTGACATCAATGTTGATTTACCAGCTCCATTTTCACCCAATAAAGCATGAATTGAGCCTTTTTCAACTTGTAATGTTACATTATCATTAGCTTTGATACCTGGAAATTCTTTAGTAATATTAAGCATTTCTACAGCATATTCCATTTAGCAAGTACCCCTTCTAATAAACTTTTACGTAATAATTATATCATTGTAAAAAACAATAATAAATAAAAAAAGGAATTATAATAATTCCCCTTTCAAAAATTCTTGTAATTGATCTAAATGATCATATACCCACTTACGGCCTTCCTCATAAGTATTTCTTAATGCATCAACATCTTTCTCTGTTGAATTTAAACGATGCGAAGGATTAATTATAATTGCCTTACCTTCTTGTTGTAATTTCTTACACAATTTAACTTGCAAATTATAAAGTTTATAACGATTACGCAACTTAAATGCAACCTTAGGATATTTACGACGCATAATCTTTTCCACTATTCGCGTATTACGATCAAATTCTTTAACAAAATCATCAGGTTGAGTCAAAACAATAATATGCTTTTGATTACCATCATCCATCGCTTTAGCAATCGGAATAGAATCAGCAACTCCCCCATCAAAATATTCATTACCATTAATCTTAACTGCAGGAAAAATTCCTGGAACTGCACATGTAGCTTTATAAACTTCATTATGTATCGAAGTCTTTAAACCATCTAGATATTCTGCTAAACCAGTCTGGGCATTAGTAGCAACAACTTTTAAAGTACCTGGATAACGATAATAAGTAGCATAGTCAAATGGTATTAAATCCATCGGAATTTTTTCAAAAATAAAATCTACACCAAATAATGACTTATCTTTAATGAAATTATTAAGGCCCGTATAACGTTGATCTTGACGATATTTTTCCATGATTTCCATATTGCGACCATGTTGTCTAGAAATATAGCTAGCGCCATTAGAAATACCTGCTGATACCCCTATTACATATGGAAACATCATATCATTTTCTAAGAAAGCATCTAGTACTCCCGCTGTAAATATAGCCCTAAAAGTTCCGCCTTCTAAAACTAAACTTGCCATTAAATCACTTCCTTCATTGTTGATTATAGCATGTTTTTTATTTACTTTAATATACAAAAAGGTCCTAAAGTTTAATATA
>CALVFK010000108.1 GCA_944326805.1 uncultured Massilimicrobiota sp.
GATTTCCTTTTTCTTCAAAATTTTCACTTGCAAATAGCCCACTATTACTCTCTAAATAAAATTCTAAATGTCTTTTTTTAACCAATCCACTATATGACAACATTGGTCTTTTGTGATGAGTTGATGCATGATGACTTGCCCTTGATGTTCAACATAGCTGCCATTTCCACCAATCATTTCATCTCATCCAATATCCCAGATATAATCATAAACCTCTGCCTTACTTCTTCCAGTACAGATATAAACCTTATGACCATTGGCACGTGCTTGTTGAATTGCTTTGACAGCTGATTGAGGTAACTTGTTTTCATAATCTAATAATGTTCCATCGACATCAATAAATATAATTTTACCCATCTTTTTCACTCTCCTTTGTATGTTTCAATTATAAATGATAATGAAAAGAAATGGTGGCGTTGTATAAAATAAGAACAAAATAGTCAAAAGAAAGATTAAAAAGAAGATATGAATGAAAAAAAATTGTCATTTCATTCAAGAGAAAATTTTAATACAATAGAGATAGGTGATGTGTATGTATATTGAAACAAAGCAACAGTATTCACAATTTGAGGGTGATGAATTAACAAATTTATTAGGGCAAATGACATTTCAAATCAATAATTTTGGATTATGGCAAAGTGATCATGATACAAAAGCCAGTTATATTTCAGATGATATAGAAATTGTTTATTATCGAGAAGGGGGTTCTACAACCATTATTGGTGATCGTCAATATGAATGCCCACAAGGAAGTTTTTTAATTTTAGAGCCTTTTCAGTTAAATACATCCATTAATCATGGATATGATCATTATGCTTATTATTATTTTCACTTTGATATTGAACCACTTTATTTAAAACCTCAGTTTTTATCTTTGTTGACAGATCATGGTCATTTGATTTATCCAGATGAAGTGATTGATTTTCAAGTAATGCTGGAAAGATTATTAATAGAAGCTAAGGAAAAAGAAATGGGTTATTCAAGTGTGATTACTTCGGCTTTAATGCGAATCATTGTTGCTATAATAAGAGCCCAAATGAAAAGAGGCAGTGACTTACATTATAAGATTCATCAATCCTCATATACGAGTTTAATGAATGAAAGTATTCATTATATCCAAGATCATCTCTATGAACCTATTCGTTTACAGGTCATGGCACAATCTTTAGGGGTGTCAACAAGTGTCTTATATAAGGCATTTATGCAAGTTTTGCAGGTCCCACCAGCCACATATATTCAACAACAAAAAATAGCTTATGTTCAAAAACAGTTATTGTTGGGGAAAAATGTAAATATATTGGCACAGGAACTGGGATATTCTTCGGCTTATCATCTGTCAAAAGCTTTTAAAAAAATCACAGGCATGAGTCCTCGTGATTATAAAAAGAAAATGATTTTGAATAAAAACTTTGTGAAATAAAAAACATATACGAAAAAGTATATGTTTTTATTCTAAAAGAGTATGTTTTATATATATGTAAGTGCTATCATATGCGTAGTTATGAATGGGAGGAAAAAAGATGAAATTATTAGAACCAATTCAAGTTGGAAAAATCACATTAAAAAATAGGATTATGTTTCCACCAATGACGACAGGATATGAAGAAAGAGATGGAAGCATTGGACAACAAAGTTACAATTTTTATAAAAGAATTGCTCAAGGGGGAGTGGCTTATATTGTTCTTGGTGATGTAGCACCCGTCAATACTGTATCACCAACACCTAAATTATTTCATGATGGACAAATTGAAGCTTATCGAAATTTAGCTGATGCGTTGCATACTTATGATTGTAAACTAGGGATTCAGTTATTCCATCCTGAATATGATGTTGATGCTTTGGCTGAATTATTTAAAAAGGGAGATATGCAGGGAGCACGTGCGAAATTGCATCATGATATGTTACATTATATTGATGAAGTAACAGAAGCACAATTAAATGATATTTTAAGAAAAATGGGAGATTGTGTCAAACGTGCTTATCAGGCAGGTGTGGATGTGATTGAGGTTCATGGAGATCGATTGGTTGGGTCTTTATGTTCAACAATTTTAAATCATCGTCAAGATCAATATGGAGGTTCTTTTGAAAATAGAATTCGTTTTGCATTAGATGTTGTCAAAACAATTAAAGAATACGCTCCAGATATTTGTATTGATTATAAGTTACCAGTTGTGACTGTCAATCCAGATGGAAGTTTGAGAGGAAAAGGTGGTTTACTCATTGAAGAAGCTGTAAAGTTTGCAAAAATCTTAGAAGACAAAGGTGTAGATATGATTCATGTAGGACAGGCTAATCATACAGGTAATATGAATGATACGATTCCTGCAATGGGAACAACACCATATTGTTTTATGGCTTCTTATACTAAACAGATTAAAGAGGCAGTATCTATTCCTGTTTCTGCAGTTGGTCGTATTATCACACCAGAAAATGGTGAAGCGCTTATTGAAAATGGTGTGTGTGATATCATTGGACTAGGACGTTCTTTATTGACTGATCCTGATTATGTAAAAAAATTAGAAGCTGGACAAGGTTCTCGTATTCGTCATTGTATGATGTGTAATAAAGGATGTACGGATTCTATTCAAAATAGAAAATTCTTAAGCTGTGTATTAAATGCTGAAAATGGTTATGAATATGAACGTGTGATTACACCTGCTAAAGATAAGAAAAAAGTTGTTGTTGTGGGTGGTGGACCAGCAGGTATGGAAGCTGCCAGAGTTGCGAAAACAAAAGGACATGATGTTGTGTTATTTGAAAAAGAAACAACATTAGGAGGACAACTGAATATTGCAGCTGTGCCACCTAGAAAATATGAAATGAATCGTGGTATCCATTATTTAACAAATGAAATGAAAGAATTAGATGTTGATTTAAGATTAGGACATACAGTCTGTGCTCAATGTATTTTAAATGAAAATCCTGATGCCGTGATTGTGGCAGTAGGTGCTTATAATGTGATTCCACCTATTCCAGGAAGTGATTTACCACATGTCTATGATGCATGGAAAGTCTTAAATCATGAACAATTACCTAATGGTCGTGTTGTTGTGATTGGTGGAGGTTTAGTTGGTGCAGAAACAGCTGAAATGTTAGCACAGATGGGTGCTCAGGTGTCTATTGTTGAAATGATGGATACAATTGCAAAAGAAGAATCAACAACTGTTCGACCAACAATGATGGCTGATTTTGAAAAACATGGTGTACAACAATATGTTAATACGAAAGTTACAGCCATTACACCAGCAACAGTGGAAGCCCAAAATGAAAATGGTACAATATCATTAGATTGTGATTATGTTGTTTTAGCTGTGGGAGCTAAACCAAATGCTTTTGATACATCATTATTAGAAGAAAAAGGTATTCCAGTTTATGTTGTAGGTGATTGCCATGAAAAAGCAGCAGATATTAATCGTGCGATTGAAGAAGGATATTTAGCTGCTAATCAAATTTAAGGAGTTGAATGAAGTGAAGTATCCCCATTTATTTGAACCTATTCAGATAGGAACACAAACAGTCAAGAATCGTTTATTTATGCCACCTTTATCAACTAATTTAGGTGATAAAGGTTATGTGACAGATGAACTTGTTGAACATTATAAAGCTCGAGCAAAGGGTGGTGTTGGGTTATTTGTAACGGAAGTTGTGACAGTGGAACCAACCTATGTGTATTTGCCTGGTGATATGTCGATTCATGATGATTCCTTTATTGAAGGATGGAAAAAGCTGGTTGATGGTGTTCATGAATATGGTGCCAAAATCTTACCTCAATTATTCCACCCTGCCTATATGGCCTTTCCAATTCCAGGAACACCTCAATTGATTGCCCCCTCACATGTAGGGCCTTATTACGCTAAAGAAGCACCTCGTCCTGTCACAAGAGAAGAATTGAAAGTAATTATTCAACAATTTGCTGATGCAGCCTTGAGAGTACAAAAGGCTGGTGGAGATGGTGTGGAAGTTCATGCGGCTCATGCGCATGGATTGTTAGGTGGTTTCTTATCACCTACTTATAATAAACGAACTGATGAATATGGAGGCAATATTGATGCACGCTTGAAATTGACTTTGGAAGTCATTGAAGCCATTAGAAAAGTCTGTGGAAAAGACTTTATCATTGATGTGCGTATTTCTGGTGATGAATATAGTGATGGTGGTTTAAATTTAACAGATATGGTTTATGTTGCTAAACAATTAGAAGCTCATGGTGTCGATATGCTTCATGTATCTGGCGGAACAACGATTGCCAGAGGAAGTTCTATTCCAGCACCGGGAACACCAATGGGTTCACATGTCGCACTGGCAGCTGAAATTAAAAAACATGTTTCTATTCCTGTTGCGACAGTGGGACGTATTGTTGAACCTTGGGTGGCAGAAGAAATTATTGCCAATGGAAAAGCAGATGCATGTATGATTGGACGTGCGAATCTCTGTGATCCTGAATTTGCAAATAAAGCGAAGGCTGGAAATGTTGAAGATATTCGTCCATGTATTGGGTGTTTACGTTGTTTAAATGGCATTATGTTTGGTAAACCTGTTGCCTGTACAATGAATCCTTCATTTGCCTTAGAAAATGAAGAGACATTACAGCCATCTTTGATGAAAAAGAAAATCTTAGTCATTGGGGCTGGACCAGCTGGAATGGAAGCTGCTTATGTTGCGAAAAAGCGAGGACATGATGTTATTCTTTGTGAAAAAGAAGATGAAGTTGGTGGTGCTTTAAAAGCGGCCAGTGTTCCTATTGGAAAGCAAGATTTATGTCAGGTTATTAAATGGATGCGTCGTCGACTTGTTCAATCAGGTGTTGAGATACGCACCAAAACAATGGTCACTTTAGAGATGTTAAAGAATGAATTCCATGATTATGAAGTCATTGTTTCATCTGGAGCCAAAGCTATTATCCCTCAATCTATGACATCATTTAAACAGTGGATGACAGGTGATGATATTTTGAATGGACGTGCTTTTCCAGGACGTAAAATTGTCATTGTCGGTGGTGGTTCAGTAGGCTGTGAACTGGCAGACTATCTGGCACCATTAGTGAATGATCATTTCCCTCGAAATCGTGATATAACAATCATTGAAATGGGACAGGAAGTGATGTTGAATGAATCTGGACCAGGTCGTTCATTGCTTGTCCAAAGACTGATGAAAAAAGGTGTTAAGATGATTGTGAATGCAAAAGTGGAACAAGTGACAAATGATCAAATCACTTATGTACAAAATCAACAATCTTATACAATTGATGATGCAGACACATTGGTTTTTGCCTGTGGCTATCGACCAGATTCATCTATGGAAGATATGTTGAAACAAGCGAATATGACTTATCATATCATTGGCGATGCCCATCAGGTAGGAAATATCAAAGATGCTATAAGCGAAGGATATCAAGTCGCAAAAATCATTTAAAATCAAAACTGTAGCGAATGATTTTCGTTACAGTTTTTATATTGCTAAGGAAAATATTCGTTTTCTTTGATGTTTTGCGATATAATGGTAATAAAGGAGGGTCAATGATGGAAATATTAATATCACGTATTTTAAAATATTTAAATGGTTGTTTAGATGATGATTATATGTATCGTATTGGAAGTTTTGTTGTAAAACATTATCATCAGATTTGTTGTTATGATTTTTCAAAGTTTATAGCCAAAGCCCATTGTACACAAAAAGAAGCATTGTCATTTTTTAAACATTTAGGACTTCATTCTTATGAAGAATTTCATGAACAAATGAATTTAGATAAACAATTACGTTTAGATCAAATCAAAGCGAGAATGTTACATACACATGTAGATAAGTTTTTATCACATTTAAATATTAAATTCTCAAAAGAAGAATTTTTAAAGACGATTGATGAAATTTGTGATTTGATTTTTCAAAAGAAAAGAGTTGTTATTGTGGGAGCACTTTATCCAAGTAGTATTGCTGTTGATTTTCAGACAGATTTAATTACTCTAGGAAAAGAAGTTATTGAGTATCATCATTTTGATAAATCATTTCAATTTAATGAGGAT
>CALVFK010000109.1 GCA_944326805.1 uncultured Massilimicrobiota sp.
CGAATGGCGTTTTTGGGATAAATGTATTGAGGAATTTTTAGATTGGATTCCACGCAGTGATTTTTATGCAAATGCAAAAAGAAAAATTTAAGGAGGTAAACAGATGGGATTTCCAGAAAATTTTTTATGGGGTGGAGCAACAGCTGCCAATCAATATGAAGGTGGTTATATCAGTGGAGGTAAAGGTTTAGCGACTGCTGATACCATTACAAATGGTGATCAAAAACATCCTCGTCGTATTGTTATTGAATTAAAAGATGGAACAAGAAAAACAATCAATCGTTTTGAAGATGTACCAGAAGGTGCTAAAGCCATTATTGATGATGCTGTTTATTATCCAAGTCATGTAGCTACTGATTTTTATCATCACTATAAAGAAGATATTGCTTTAATGGGAGAAATGGGATACAAAACATTTAGAATGTCTATTAACTGGTCACGTATTTTTCCTCATGGTGATGATGATCAACCTAATGAAGAAGGTTTAAAATTCTATGATGATGTTTTTGATGAATGCCATAAATATGGAATTGAACCCCTTGTCACAATCAATCATTTTGATTTACCACTTCATTTAGCTCATCAATATGAAGGCTGGTTAGATCGTAGAACAATAGATTTCTTTATGAACTACTGTCGTACTATTTTTACGCGTTATCAAAATAAAGTTAAATACTGGTTGACTTTTAATGAAATTAATTTTTTAAGAGATTATTCTACTTTAGGTATTACAGAAGCATCCAATCCTCAAAAACAACAACAGGCCATTTATCATTTGTTACTTGCTAGTGCAAAAGCTGTTTATTTAGGACATCAAATTAATCCTGATTTTCAGATTGGTTTAATGATCGCTAATATTCTTTTCTATCCTGAAACATGCAATCCAAATGACGCTATTGCTGAAATGGAAATGGCTAGAGATTTTAAAGATTTTTATTATGATGTACAATGTCGTGGTTATTATCCAAGTTATAAATTAAAAGAGTTAGAAAGACAGAATGTGGTACTTCAAAAAGAAGATGGAGATGATCAGATATTACTTTTAGGAACAGTCGATTTTATTTCATTTAGTTATTATAATTCTGCAGTAATTGCAACACGTGAAAATACTGAAAAATCTGGAGGTAATCAATTAGGTGGTGTTAAAAACCCATATCTTGAAGAAAGTGAATGGGGATGGCCAATTGATCCACAAGGTTTAAGACTTGTTTTAAATCGACTCTATGATAAATATCAATTACCTTTGATGATTGTTGAAAATGGTTTAGGGGCATTGGATCATGTTGAGGAAGATGGTTCTATCCAAGATGATTATCGTATTGATTATTTAAGAAAGCATATTCAACAAATTCAAAAAGCTATTGATTATGATGGTGTAGATGTTATAGGTTATACACCTTGGGGTTGTATTGATCTTGTTTCTGCTGGAACAGGAGAAATGAAAAAACGTTATGGTTTTGTCTATGTTGATATGGATGATTTAGGGCAAGGAACACTTCAAAGAACACGTAAGAAATCTTTTGAATGGTATAAAAAAGTCATTCGTACAAATGGAAAAGATCTTGATTGATGTGATATAGAAAAATATGTTAGAATGTTGCTGGTGATAAAGATGCGATTGATTTTTGATGAAGAATATGAAGATGTTGATAGTAGTATACGTAATTATGATAGTAATAAATACTGCTTATTTATAGATTCTGCCGGTCATAATGAAAATAAATCTATCATAGATGTTCATTGGCATGAATGGCTGGAAATTGTTCATATAATTGATGGCCATATGACAACAATCACACCTGAAGGTTTATTTGAAGTGAATCCCGGTGATGTGATTGTCATTGGAATGCAGGCACTTCATAAAATGATTGGCAATGCTGGTAATTTTCGTTTCCAATGCATGCATATTAATATTGGTTTTATTTTACAACATATGCCTTCCACTTTACTTATTGACAAAGTCTTTATGATTAAAGATCAAAAGTCTTTTGTTGATTTGCTTTCTCAAGTTATTTTAAAAATGAATCATGATGATATTGTTTCTCAATTAGAATATAAAGCATCCCTTCTTTCCTTATTATCCCAATGTTTAAAGGAAAGTCATTATGATCCTACATCCTATCATCATGAAAACAATGATACTTTTTCAAGAATTCTTTTCTATGTCAGTACACATTATCGAGAAGATATTTCTTTACAGTATTTGTCAAATCATTTTGGTTACACAACACAACATATTTCATTAATGTTTAAACGTTATTTAAATACAAATTATTATACTTATTTAACGAAATTACGTTTAGATCGCGCAAAATTCTTATTAATGACATCACAAAAACGTATTATAGATATTGCTTTTGAATGTGGTTTTTCTAGTGAACATACCTTAATTAATCATTTTAAGAAATGGTATGGGAAAACACCATCTCAATATCGAAAACAGGAACATTCATAAATAGACAGGGACTTTTCTTTAAAAAGTCCCTCTTTTATAGGAGGATAAAATGAAAGATCAAGTATTAGTCATTGATGTAGGTGGAACATTTATTAAGTATGGTTTAATTGATAATCAATGCCATTTAACACAGACATCAAAAATAAAAACACCTTATGAATCACAGGAACATTTTTTAGAAACATTACAAAATATTTATTTCTCTTTTCAACAAGAAAATATTCAAGGGATTGCGATGAGTGTACCAGGAAAAATAGATGTGGAAAAAGGTGTCATGTTGACAAGTGGAGCACTAGTTTATTTAGAAGGGTTAGAACTTGCTAAAAGATTATCTGCTTTATGCCATGATATTCCTGTATCTGTTGAAAATGATGGTAAAGCTGCAGCTTTATGTGAATCATGGGTAGGACAGGCAAAAGATTGTCAAAGCTGTGTCGTTTTGATTTTTGGTTCTGGTATAGGTGGAGGTATTGTCATTGATCATCAGATATTACGTGGTTTAGATTTGATTGCTGGAGAATTTAGTCCTGTTTTTGTTGATTTGCATCAAGGACAATATGAGAGTTTTGCTGGAACATATTCAACATTAGCTATTGTTAAAAAAGTCCAAGACATCAAACAAGATGAAAATATTGATGGAGAAGCAATGATGCAGCTTTATCGTCAAAAAGATCAAGAAGTCATTTCAATCATGGATGATTGGTTTGAAGCAATAGCTAAGTTTTGTTATAACATTGATAATATCATCAATCCTGAATGTATTTGTATTGGAGGAGGAATCAGTCAAGATCCATTGTTTGTAGAAATGATACAAACAAAGATAGATGATGTTTTTACAAAAGCTTATCTCTTTAGAAAACCACAAATCAAATCATGCCAATATCATAATGATTCTAATTTGATTGGAGCGTATTATACTTATCTTCAAAGAGGTGATCAGCAATTATGAAAATGATTTTTCGTGGGGATGATTTAGGCATCAGTGAAGGTGTCAATTATGGTATCTTAAAAGCTATTCAAGATGGTGTAATCAGTTGTGTGGGACTGATGCCCAATATGGAAAGTGCAAAGCATGGCTATCAATTAATCAAAGATTTAGATATTTGTTTAGGACAACATACAAATATTTGCTTAGGAAAACCAGTTTGTTCTCCTGAGCTTATCCCCTCTTTGGTTAATGAAAATGGAGAATTTTATTCAAGTTATGATATTAATCATCGTCAAGAAGATACAATTGATGTTTTAGAGTGTGAGATAGAAATTGAAGCACAATTACAAAGATTTATTGAAATTACAGGTCGAAAACCAGAATATTTTGAAGGACATGCTGTTTTTTCAAGGAATTATTTACAGGCTTTAGAAAATGTGGCTGCTAGGCATCATTTGTTTTATGACAATCCGATGGACCAACAATGGCAAAAACAATATCATATCCAATCTTTAGATTTCTTTACTTTTGATGAAAGAGGACTCTATGATCCTTATCAATATTTTGAAAGTCAATTATCAAATATTCAAAGAAATGAATGCAGTTTGGTGGTTTTCCATCCTGGTTATCTTGACCAATATATTTTAGAACATTCTTCATATACATTAATTAGACCAATGGAATGTGAATTTTTATGTAGTCAGTGGTTAAAAGACTGGTTAAAGTATCATCATATTGAAGTCGTCAGTTTTCGAGATTATCAATAAAATATTTGTTTTCAGTAAAAGGAGTGTGACTCCTTTTTTTCTTGCTTAATCATAAAAACAAAGTATAATATCCTTATATAGGAGTCATTTATGGAAAAATATATCAGTGCTTACATTATAACTTTTTATATATATGGTTTTGCTGGATGGATTTGGGAGTCACTCATTTGCCCTATTATGACGAGACATAGGATTAAAAACAGTGGTTTTTTAAATGGACCCATTGTTCCTATTTATGGAGTAGGAGCTTTAACAGTGTCTTTACTATTCTCTCCAACAGAAAGTCATTTATCTATTTTTATTGAAGGGGCTTTTGTAGCTTGTGTGATTGAATATTTAACATCTTGGGGTATGGAAAAGATTTATCATCGTCGCTGGTGGGATTATTCTGATAAAGCTTTTCATGTCAATGGGAGAGTATGTTTAGAAGGCTTTCTTGTTTTTGGACTATTTAGTGTTGTGGCAGTGAAATATGTTCAACCCATGTTATTGGAGTGGATTATGCAATATGGTTTAATTACTTTGGTTGTTTTTGCGACTATGCTGACAACACTTTTGGGTATTGATTTTATTTATACAGTTGTTTCTTTAATGCATTTGGATGAACGATTAGATGCATTAAGAAAAGATATGGAATTGACGGTTCAGACATTGATTGAAAATGTTGAACAGAGTAGACATGATTTTGAAGAAATTATGCAATTGTGGAAAGAAAATGATCATGAGAGTTATCGTCAGTGGGTTCATGAAAAATCTATGATGGAAAGACGTATTGTGAAAGCTTTCCCAATGTTGATGAAACATCAAGGAAAAGAGGAGAAAGAAGATGGCAAGAAGTAAACGTGATAATTATCTATCTCGTACTTTTCATGGCTTAGCTGCTGGATATTTTATGAGTTTTGTCTTAGGAACAATCTGTCAGGAAATAGGACAATTGTTTCATTTTTCATTGTTGAATCAATGGGGAACTATACTCACTTATATGCTTGGTCCTGTTATCGGTATTACAATGGCATGGTGTATGGAAGCAAAAGGTATCAATTTAGTGACAGCGTGTTTAGCTGGTATGATTGGTGCAGGAACTTTAGTCGTTGATGGCAGTCATGTGACATTAACAACAGGCTCTCCTTTTCTTGCTTATCTGGCAGTGATTTTAACTGTAGAAGTTGTTCGACTCATTCAAGGAAAAACATCATTGGATTGGCTGTTAGCCCCTATAGTTGCATTAATATGTAGTGGATTTTTCGTCTGGTTTATCAAGCCATTTTATTTACAATTGTTATACTGGTTTCAAGATTTGATGTTACAATGTACACAATTGCCACTTGTTTTGATGGGAATGTGTATAGCCTTATTAAGTGCCGTAATGACAACATCACCATTGACATCACTCTTTTTAATGTTGGTTTTAAGTGGGTTAGATGGCGTAGCTTTGGGGTGTGCTTTGGCAGGTGTCTGTGGACAGATGGTAGGCTTGGCAGTTATGTCTATTCATGATAATCCTATTGGAAATGTTTTGGCTATCAGTATAGGAACAAGTTTTTTACAGTTTAAAAACATAATCAAAAGACCTTTGATTTGGTTGCCACCTCTTATCGCAAGTCTTATCAGTGGTATATTGACAGCGTTATTGTCTTTGAGTTGTACTGTTCAAGGAGCTTCACTTGGTTTAACAGGACTTATAGGATTACGTGAAGCAATGCATTTGATGTCACCTACTTATTGGATTGTCATTATTTTGATAGATGTTGTTTTACCAATGGGTATTTGTTTTGGTGTGTATAAGGCTATGAGAAAATTAAATTATATAAAAAGTGGAGATATGTATATATCTGGAATATGAAAAGGTGAGGGA
>CALVFK010000110.1 GCA_944326805.1 uncultured Massilimicrobiota sp.
TGTATAAGGCTATGAGAAAATTAAATTATATAAAAAGTGGAGATATGTATATATCTGGAATATGAAAAGGTGAGGGAAATGAAATTAAATGAATTGTTGAAGGAATTAGATTATCAATTTATACAAGGAGAATTAGATAATGAAGTGACACAAATTGATTATGATTCAAGATGTGTAAAAGAGGGAAGTTTATTTGTCTGTATTCCTGGTGCGAAAGTCGATGGACATTCTTTTATCAAACAGGTTATTCAAAATGGGGCAAAAACAATTGTTGTGGAACATCCTGTAGAATATCAGCAGGGAATCACATATATCATGGTTGAAAATGCAAGAAAGGCATTGGCTTTACTTTCTTGTGCTTTCTTTCATCATCCAAGTCGTGAAATGACAGTAATTGGTTTAACTGGAACTAAAGGAAAAACAACAACGTCTTATATGGTGGCATCAATTTTAGAAAAGGCCCATCTAAAAGTAGGTATTATTGGAACAATTGGTTCTATGATTAATGGTGAGTTAAGAAAAACGAAAAATACGACACCGGAATCTTTTGAATTACAACGTTTAATGCGTGAAATGGTTGATGCAGGATGTGAATATTGTGTCATGGAAGTATCTTCACAAGGTTTAATGTTAGATCGTGTCACAGGTATTGATTTTGATATTGGTGTTTTTACAAATTTATCTCCTGATCATATTGGTGAAAACGAACATCATTCTTTTGAACATTATATGTCATGTAAAAAGAAATTGTTTCAAATGTGTCGTATAGGTTTATTCAATAGAGATGATAACCATTATTTAGATATGATTGATCAGGCAAAATGTCAAATCAAAACTTATTCTATTCAACAGCCAAGTGACTTACAGGCTTCACATATTGAACTTTATAAAGAAGAAAATATTTTGGGTGTCACATTTGATACAAAGGGAGTCATTGAAGCATCATTCCAGACGAACATACCTGGAAAATTCAGTGTCTATAATTCGTTAGTAGCAATTATGATTTGTCATTTATTACACATTGATATTCCTTATATCCAAGAAGCTTTAAAACAAGTCAGTGTGAAAGGACGTGTTGAAATTGTTCCTGTTCCACGCCCTTATACGGTATTGATTGATTATGCACATAATGCTTTATCATTTGATAGTATTTTATCGACTATGAGCGAATATCATCCTCATCGTATTTATTGTGTCTATGGTTTAGGAGGACATCGAGATGTTCATCGCCGCTATGATGCAGGTGCTATTGTTGCCAAATATCATGCTTTTTCTATCTTAACAGCGGACAATCCACGTGGTGAATCTGTTCATGATATATGTAATAATATTATTGAAGGTATTGAACAGGAAAAAGGTGAATATATTGTCATTGAAGATCGTCAAGAAGCCATTCACTATGCTTTAACTCATGCCCAAGCTGGTGATGTTATTCTTTGTCTAGGAAAAGGACATGAAGATTATCAGATTTTAAATGATGAACCATTACCTTTTAGTGAACGACAAATCATTGAGGAATATTTTCAAGAAAAGGACTAAAAAAGACTTTGATTTCATATAGTATTTTTGGTGATACATATGAAAAAAGTCTTTTTTTATAGTCTGATATTTATTGTTGCTTGTTTGATTTGTATATATTTTTATTTCCAACCCAAAATCATTTTTGTAGATCAGGAAATTCATTTGGCTTTATATCAAGAAGTGAATCCTTTACAATATATTCAAAAACTTTCACATATAGAAATAGATGACATTCAAGTAGATAATCAAGTTGATAATGGAAAGCTTGGAAAATATCAGATTCATTATTCTTATCAACAAAAAACATATAGTTTAACTGTTTATATTGATGATATGTTAGCACCACAATTTGAAGTTCAAAATAAAACAATTCTCAAAGATGAAACAGTAAAACCCGAAGAACTTGTTAAAAATATTCAAGATGATTCGGATACAAAGGTATATTTTGTAAAAGAATATATTTTTGATGAAGAAAAAACATATCAGGTAGGCGTTGTTGTTGAAGATAGTTATGGCAATAAAACAAAAAAAAACGCTTATATTCAAGTCCAGAATCAAGATAAGCAGCCTCCCACAGTGACAGGGTTAACCCCTATTACACTACTTATTGGTGATGAAATAGATTTAAAAAAAGATGTTGTTGTCAAAGATGATCATGATGAAGCTCCACTATTAACAATTGATGATTCTAAGTTAAATATTCGTCAAATGGGTGAATATGAAGTTTATTATCATGTTAAAGATGCGAGTGGAAATGAAGATACACTGATAAGAAAAGTAGAAGTCTTAAGTCAATATGACAACCGTGAAGCTCTTAAAGATGGAATCAAGACATGTTATTTAACGTTTGATGATGGACCATCATCAAATACCAAAGAGATTTTAGATATTTTAGATGAATATCATATTAAAGCAACTTTCTTTGTGACAGGAACTTCTCCCAAAGATTTCCATTATATTAAAGAAGCCTATCAAAAAGGACATACAATAGGTTTACACACATATAGTCATGATTATGAATATATTTATAGTTCTTTAAAGAATTATATTAGTGATTTGAATAAAATTAAGGATGTTGTTTATCAACAAATAGGAAAGAATGTTGATTTGATACGTTTTCCCGGTGGTTCTAGTAATTTAGTTTCTAAAAAATATAATGAAGGTATTATGACACGTTTAACAAAAAAAGTCATTGATTTAGGTTATCAGTATTATGATTGGACTTCTATTAATGGTGATGGAGAAGGTATTAAAACGGTTGATGGTCTTATTAAAAAAGCAAAGGAAGAAATTGGTGAACAGGAAGATATTATGTTTTTAATGCATGATAGTGGGACACAAGAAAATACAGTCAAAGCTTTACCGGCTATTTTGGATTATTTGATTGAACAAGGCTATGTTTTTCAAATTTTAGATGAAACATCTCCCACTTTTCATCATCATGTTCAAAATTAATCATATTTATCTTGCCTATCACGTGGCGTTATCCTTTATAATAAAGGTAACAGGAGGGAAGAATAATGTATACAACAGGTGAAGTCGCAAAAATATGTCATGTCAGCAAAAGGACAGTGCAATATTATGATTATGAGGGAATTGTCCAACCATCTCAAATTCTTGAACATGGAAAAAGAGTGTATTCTAAAGAAGATATCCAAAAATTCCAATTGGTTTTACTATATAAAGATTTAGGTTTATCTTTAAAAGATATTCGTTATATTTTTGAACAAGATCATCAAGACACTCTTTTAATTCAAATACTAGAACAACAATACCAAAAAAATCAAAAACAGCTGACACATCTCCAACAAAAAATCAAGAAATATCTGTTTTATTACAGGAACTTTAAAATAATCACGCATTAACTGTCTTTAATGACCAAGAATTACATGACTTGATTAAAGATCAGAAATATCAAAAAACAATTCATTTGACTTATCTTTTTCTATGTTTATATGTTCTTGTTATTATATTGACAATATTTTTAAGTCGCTTTATTCATTATAAATATGTTGCTTATTTGTTTGTTTTCGATTTCATTTTATTACTCATGTTAATCAAATTTCATCAATCACACTATGCTTATATTTGTCCTCAATGTCATCAAAGAATAACGATTTCTTTTTATCAGGATTTATTATGTCTTCATAATGGAAGCAAAGGAAAATATTTGAAATGTCCTTATTGCCATCATCGTTCCTGGATGAAAGAAACCTATCGAGATGAATCTTGAATGATTTGAAAAAAGTTTTGTAGTTGAGGACTGATTGATTGATTTGTAATGACTCCATAAGGAATCTGATAATCTTGACTGAGTGGAATATGAACAAGTGATGGATGGACATCTTTCCAGCATTCTAAAGATAATAAGAGATTTTGTGTCTTGGCACATTGATTAAAAGTGGAAGTATCATAGGAAGGTTCAATATCCATAATTTCTATATGCGGACAATGAGTAAGAAAATCCTGCCTTATTTTATCATTAATAGGACTATAGTTCGTTTTCATAATCATGATTTTTTCATAATCTAAATCTTGCCAGTGAATGATTTTATTATGAGCAAGAGGATGGCGCTTATTCATGGCGATTTGAAAATGATAATGTCCTAGTGGAATAAAACGATATATAGCATCCTTGTATAAAGCGTTATAAGGTCCAATTAAACAATCAAATTGAGATCCTAATAATTGTAAACGATGAGCATCATCTGTAAAAGGGACCATTTGTATGTCAAATTGAGGGTAATGATGGCTGATTTGTTCCCATGTTTTCATTAAAGGCAGACAGGGATAAAGTGTCGATACACCAACACGAATAAGAACGGGTAAATGAAGATTAGCTTCTTGCACTTTTAAAATGATCTGTTGACTTAAGCTCATGATATGTTTCGTTTCATCATAAAGAACTTGCCCGGCAGGTGTGAGGCTAATGCCTTGATGACTACGATAAAAGAGTTGTGTTTGTAGCTGTTCTTCTAAAGTGTTCATTTGTTTAATAACAGCTGTATGTGTAAGAAATAGATATTGTGCTGCTTTTGAAAAACTTCCCTTTTCAACAACCATCATAAAAACATCTAAAATAGGATTATACATATATTACCTCCTAGTAGAAACTTTAAGTTTCTACTATTGTATCATCTTAAAACTTCTCAATCAATGAGGTTTTCTTTACAATAACAATAGAAAGAGAGGTTAAGATCATGAAAAAACGTATGATTGGAAATTTAGAAGTATCTCAAATTGGTATGGGATGTATGGGATTTTCACATGGATATGGAAAAGCTCCAAGTGAACGAGATAGCATTCAAGCCATTCATAAAGCTTATGAAGCTGGATGTACATTTTTTGATACTGCTGAAAGTTATGGAAAAGAACAATTCTATCCTGGGCATAATGAACAGTTAGTAGGAAAAGCAGTTGAATCATTTAGAAAGAAAATAATTCTTGCGACAAAATTACATATTCATAATGATGAACTCAATAATCAAGAAACATTATATGATATTGTTTTTAGACATTTACAACAATCTCTAAAAAATTTAAGAACAGATTATATTGATTTATATTATCTGCACCGTATTAATGAAAATATACCTGTTGAAGATGTCGCCAAAGTGATGGGGCAGTTGATTCAAGAAGGCTATATCAAAGGATGGGGATTATCACAGGTGACAGTAGATACATTGGATAAAGCTCATCATGTGACACCAGTTACAGCTGTACAAAATCTTTATTCAATGATAGAAAGAGATTGTGAAAAAGAAGTCATTCCATATTGTTTGAAACATCATATTGGTGTCGTTGCTTTTTCACCTATTGGCAGTGGCTTTTTATCAGGTAAAGTTACAACACATACTCATTTTGAAGGTGACGATGTTCGTCAATGGGTTCCACAGTTATCAAAAGAAAATATATCAAAAAATCAGCCAATCATTGAATTATTGAACCAATATGCACAAAAGAAAAAAGCAACCTTAGCTCAAATTTCTCTGGCATGGATGTTATATAAATATCCACATGTTGTGCCTATTCCAGGTTCTAAAAATCAAGAAAGAATCTTAGAAAACTTAAATGCCAGTCAAGTGATATTGACTGATGAAGAATTTAATCAATTAGAAAAAGCACTGCATACTATTGAAATTTATGGACATCGAGGTATAGAAGAATCAGAAGGAAAAACATTTAGTCAAAACTGGCAAAAATAAATGAAAAAACATCTCTTTTGTTGTATTATAAAAAAGAGGTGTTTTTGTGCATTTAAATGAACAACAATATCAACATGCATTTCATTTATTATGTCGTTTAGAACCAAAAAGTCTATTTTTATTAGAATTTGAACAATGGTTTCAACAGACATTGAATGAAAAATATGATGGGAAAATGTTTTTATATATGAGATAAATTCAAGTATTTATGACTTGAA
>CALVFK010000111.1 GCA_944326805.1 uncultured Massilimicrobiota sp.
AAGCATCATAGCGGCGAAGATAGTGGGCAACTGCGACAATAGCACGCTGCCAGTTCACATGACGGACCAGTCTTCTTTTGGTCCGTTTTTTTGTTCACTTAAAACCTCTTTTGTAGTAAAATAGTTATAGGGAAATCTATACATTGTTTTATATAATATCATGAAGAAGGGAGGATTTAATAATTGCTTGCAATTATTAGCTTATATGTTAAACGGTAAGAAAAAATATTTTTTAAACATAGCAATGATATTAATTATTGGTGGAGCAGTTGTTTGTTTTTCCATTGGTGATCAATGGATGCAGGTCATTAATTCTTTTGCAAATGCAAAAATATCATGGATTATTTTAATGACTATAGTTATGCTTCTCTATTATGTATTTGATGCATTTTCTCTTCTCTATTTTGGACGAGCATACAAAAAAGATTATACTTACAGACAATCTTTTGTGAATGCGATTAGTGGTACTTTTTTTAATGGAATTACTCCTTTTGCCAGTGGCGGTCAATTTGCTCAAGTTTATATTTTTAATAAACAGGGAATTGCACCTACTTTTTCAGCAAGTATTCTTTTGATGTGTTTTATATGTTATCAAAGTGTGCTTGTCATCTATACAGGAGTTGTGTTAATATTGAAATATCATTATTTTATAAGTCAACCTGCTATTTTTAGTTTGGTTATGCTTGGCTTTTTGATAAATTTTGTTGTTATTGTTGCTTTATTTGGTGGAGCTAAATCACGTATATTACAAAATTTTTTAACTCATACTGTTTTAAAATTATTATATAAAGTACACATCGTTAAAGATTATGAATCGACATGTTTTAAAGTTAAAAATTATTTAGCTGATTTTAGAAAGCAATTAAAATTTTTGCAAAAAAATAAACCAGTTCTCATTCGTTCATGTATCTGTAATTTTATCAAATTAACGATTATATACAGTATGCCTTTCTTTACTGCGAAAGCTCTTAACTTAGATGTTTCAGCTACTGATTTTTTTGATTTTATTGGATTATGCTCATGCATATATCTTATTAATGCTTTTTTACCGATTCCAGGAGCAAGTGGAGGAAGTGAAGGTGTTTACCTTTTATTATTTAGTTTCTTAGGACCTGTTGGTGTTTCTTCTTCAATGTTTTTATGGCGTTTTATGTCATATTATATGGGTCTTATTATTGGGGCATTGGTTTTTTCCTTAGATAAAGAAATTAATCGTACAAGATTGGAGTAATGATATGAATATAGCATTGTTTAGTGATACCTATTTACCAGATATTAATGGGGTTGCCACCTCAACACATATTTTAAAAAAAGAACTAAAAAAACATGGACACCATGTTTTGGTAGTGACAACGATATTGCCACATCATAGTGAATATATAGACGAAGATCATGATATTTTAAGATTGCCTGGTATAGATTTGAAAAAATTATATGGGTATCGTGCATCTAATATCTATTCATTTAAAGGGATGAAAGAATTAAAAGAATTTCAGCCTGATATTATTCATATTCAGACAGAATTTGGTATTGGTATTTTTGGAAAAATTGCTGGAGAAATTTTAAATATTCCTGTGTGTTATACATATCATACGATGTGGGCTGACTATTCTCATTATATTACACCAGGAAATTTAAAAGCTGTTGACCAGGCTGCTAAAAAAATTATTGAGAAAATCTCTAAAATATATGGAAATAGTTGTTCAGAGTTGATTGTACCTTCTCAAAAAACAGCTGATGCATTGAAAACATATGGAATCACTAATTCTATTCATGTTATTCCTACAGGATTAGAGTTAGACTCATTTTCCATTGATAATAAAAATCAGAAGCTTATTGAGGAAATACAAGAAAAATATCATTTACATGATAAATTTGTCGTGATATTCTTAGGGCGTATTGCGCCTGAAAAAAGTATAGAGATTCTTATTGATGCCATGCAAGATATAGTCAAAATCAATCAAAAGATTTGTTTAATGATTGTAGGAGGAGGACCTCAATTAGAGGAACTAAAACATATTGTTCAACAAAAGAATTTACAAGATTATATCTTTTTTACAGGTCCAAAAGAAAGTGTTTATGTTCCATCGTTTTATCATGCTGCCCAGTTGTTTGTGTCAGCTTCTCTGACGGAAACACAGGGACTGACTTTTATAGAGGCAATGGCTAGTGGTTTACCTGTTTTAGCACGTTATGATAAAAATCTAGATGGTGTTATCGTGGATGGGCAAAATGGCTATTTCTTTAAAGATTGTAAAGATTTGGTTCAAAAAATTCTTCAGCTTTCTCAAAGTAATCTCCATCAACTTTCGCTTCAGGCTAGAAATGATGCACAGAAATATAGCAGTGAAAATTTTTACAAAAAAATTATTCAGACTTATGAATTGGCTTTATCAAAACACCATTACTGTTATCAAGTTGTATCTATCACTCCGGAGAATAATCATCAGTATACTGTCGCATTTCAATTTGATCACCATCAAATTTTGTTGACACTTTCTGGGCAAGTCATTGAACGTTATGGTTTATCTGTTGGACAGGTTGTCGATAGAGAAGAGTTAGATGCATTAAAAGATCAGGAACAGGTATCCAGAGCATATAAACTGGCCTTGAAATATTTGACATATAAAGATTATACTTATGCGAAAATGCAAAAGAAATTGATGGATAAAGGTGATTTTGACGATATTCAAGTTGAAATGACAATGGATTTGTTGATGCAAAAGAATCTTATTGATGATGTTGAATATACACAGAGTTATTTTCAAAAAGCGACTCGATTAGGAATGGGAATAAATAAGATTATTCATCATCTTAAAAAAGAAGGTGTTTCACCTTTTATTATCGATGAGTTTTTAGAAGAATATTCGCAAGATTTAGAATATGATAAGGCGATTGAGTTAGTTCAAAAGCTTTATAATGAAAATACAAGTAGACCTCAGTATGCTTTGATTCAAACAATTAGAAATAAATTGTTTAATAAAGGGTTTTCACAAGATGTTGTAGAAAAAGCTATTGAAAATTTTGATTTTTCTATACCTAAAGAACACACTATGAATTTGTTGACGAAAGAATACAATCGTGTTTATAATCGTTATAAAAATAGATATCAATCTCATGTCTTAAAAAGTAAAATTATTACTTTTCTTGTACAAAAAGGATATGAATATGATGATGTTTTAGAAATTATTGAACAATTATGGGAGGATACAAATGATTAAAATTAAAGATATGAAATGTGGAGATGATAATGTAGAATTTACAGCTATGATCTCACATATCACTTTAGGAAAGACAAATGGTGCACATAAAAGTAATTATTTGAGCATTGTTTTTCAAGATGAAACTGGGACAATTGATGCTAAACTATGGAATGCCAGTCAGGAACATATTGAATCATTAAAGGCAGGAGCTGTTGTCAGAGCAAAAGGTGATATCATTAAGTATAGTGATAACCGTCAGATGAAAATTATTTCTATAGATGATGTTTCATATCAGCATTCATTGCAATTGCAGTTTTTAGAAAAAGCTCCTATGGATGATGAGATGATGATGAATGAATTAAAAAAATATGTTCAGCGTATTTCTAATCCTAAGCTTTATGTTATAACAAAACATCTTATAGAACAAAATTTTGAAAGAATGAAAATTTATCCAGCTGCCAGCAAAAACCATCACGCTTTTACATCAGGACTCGCTTATCATACATTATCTATGTTGAAAGTTGCTGATGCTTTAATGAGTGTATATTCAGAGCTAAATGCTGATTTGTTATATGCTGGTATTTTACTTCATGATATTGGAAAAACGGTTGAATTAAGTGGACCTGTTGTTCCTAGCTATACGTTTGAAGGACAAATGCTTGGGCATATTTCTATTGCTCAATCAATGGTATATGCTGCTGCTCAAGAATTGAATATTGAAGGGGAAGAAGTGACGTTGCTACAGCACATGATTTTATCCCATCATGGAAAAAATGAATTTGGTTCTCCTGTTTTACCACAAATTAGAGAAGCAGAAATGTTGCATATGATTGATAATATGGATGCCAGAATGAACATGTTTGATAAAACGTTGGAAACCTTGGAAGCGGGAGAAACATCTAAGAGAGTCTTTTCACTAGAAAATAGAATGATATATAAGCCTAAAATGTATGAATAAAAAACTCTTATAAGTTTTGATAACTTATAAGAGCTTTTTTTGTGCAATGTGAAGATAGAAATCTTTCCACATTTCTTTAACATGTTCCTTAGAATAATATTGACTTATTTCATAAGAAGCCTGTTGATATTGATGATAGAGAGCTGGATCATTTTTTAAATTCTGTATGATTTGTGCAAAATCTTTGTTATTATCTGCAATCAAATATTTATGAAAAAGAATATCTTCGTAGAGCTCTAAATTTCTTAATAGAAGAGGCTTTTGACTGTTGATAGCTTCTAATATTGACATAGGAAAAAGTTCGTTATATGAAGGCATAAAAAGCATATCAGCCATATTGTAAATATCATTCATGGATTCACGAGGAATAATACCAATAAAGTGAACATTTTGAGGTGGATTTTCATACAACTGTTTTAATTCCTCATAACCATCTGTAATCTTTCCAAAAGAAAAACCTCCAGCCCAGACAAAAGTTATATCTGGTAACATTTTTGCCACCTCAATAAAATCTTTAACACCTTTACGTGTTTGCACTTGACCTACACCTAAAACAACAAATTGATTTCTATCAATATGGTATTGATCCCTTATTTTAAAAATATGACTTTGATCTTGTTTATAAAAAGTCTCTTTAGAAACAAAATTAGGAATATATTGAATTTTATGCTCATCAATACCAAAACGCACCAGATCTTTAATAAAAATAGGATTCACAACAATTAAATAATCTGCAGTATTATAAAAATGAGTAATATACTTTTTAAATACTGCTAATGCAGAACTTGGCAATTGAATGCTCCCATCTAAAGTATCCGGTAAAAAATGGACATATGCAACATTGATTCCTTTGTTTCTTTTCATTTTCATCAGATATTGTGGCAAGATTGTATGACAATGAATAATATCAGCAGGTTTGGAATCATTAATGACAACATCAAAATA
Organism: uncultured Massilimicrobiota sp.; assembly: GCA_944326805.1. Classification (GTDB taxonomy): domain Bacteria; phylum Bacillota_I; class Bacilli_A; order Erysipelotrichales; family Coprobacillaceae; genus Allocoprobacillus. Next base: position 5,107 of record CALVFK010000111.1, read on the forward strand.
CTCACTTAATTCATTCTTGACCAAGGCCACCTGTTCAAGATAAGCACTCCCGACACCTTGACCATCAACTTTATCAGCATTTGATAACATATTAATTCTTATTTTATGCATACTATTCTCCTTTGCTATTATAAAGTGTAAAACAAGAGTTATAACACTCTTGTTTTATTTCAATCCTGTTATTTTTTGGTAAATATCGTCTAAGTTGACATCTTGACTGCGATCTAAATAATGTGTTTCAAATCCTTCATGTTGATTATAACGAGGAATAATATGAATATGAAAATGATGAACTGTTTGTCCAGCAATTTCATTCATGTTTGTAATCACATTAAATCCTTTGGCATCAAGTGTATCTTGTATTTGTAAAGCAACTTTTTGAACAACATGCATCATATGAGCTAAGGTTTGATGATCTACTTCTAAAATATGAGCATAATGTTTTTTTGGTATAACAAGAGTATGTCCATCTGTTGTCTGACTTAAATCAAGAAAAGCCATGCAAATATCATCTTCATAAATAATTTTACCTGGAATGTCATGACTGGCAATCTTACAAAAAATACAATTATCCATTTTACATACCTCCTATTTCTATATTCTACAATAAAAAAGGAATAAGGAAAAGCCTTATTCCAAATAATTATCAGAAATATCCTTGATTTCTGTCTTTAATAAATCATCATAGACATCAAAATGATATTGTTTTAAATAAGCACCTTCAGCTTTTTCCTGCACTTCACCATCACTGGCAAGAGCTGAAGTGATGCCATCAGTATTTTTATGGGCAGTATCATAAAGATACACAACAGCATAATTATCATC
>CALVFK010000112.1 GCA_944326805.1 uncultured Massilimicrobiota sp.
CTTAATTATCATTTCATTTCATTGTTATTCATTATATCATTTAGTTTTATTGCCTTTTTTGGTTGTCGTGTCCATGTCTTTTCCTGCTGTTTGATAATAAAATTCTTGAGTGGCTGTAATTTGGAATCTACATCAAATTTTTCAAGACAATCATAGTATTCTTTCCTATCTTCTTCATATATAATGATAGGGCTGACATTATGAATAAGCAGATAATAATTCATGATTGTTCTTCCAGTTCTTCCATTTGCATCAGCAAATGGATGAATATTTTCAAAACAGGCATGAAGGTAACTTGCCACAGTGAAAACATCTTCTCCTTCATACTCATTTATTTCTTCGAGCAATTCTTGAAGATCGCTTTCGACATTTTCAGGATAACTTCCTACTTCATATTTACCTGTAATATAATCATGTTTTTTGAATTCTCCTGGTCTTTCATGATTCATATCATGACGATATGAATCATATGTTCCTTTTGAAAGTTCATAATGAATCTTCTTGATAAGAGGAATACTTAAGGGTACCTTGTCAATAATTTTATCAAGCAAAAAATGATAACAATCTTTTTGATTTTGAATTTCAAAAAGTGTCCTTAAATCTCCAGTGTAATTGGATACTTTCCCTTTTTCAAATATATCTCTTGTATCATGGTAATCTGTGTTTTGATTTTCAATTTTGTTCGAGTGATAAGCAAAAAGTATTTTAAAATCAAGTAATTGAGCTTCAAGTTCATCTTTATTTTTATAGTATATTCTATACATGATATTCACCACCTAAAAATTATTATACAACAATTTTACTAAGAATTTATAGAGAAAGTTGTACTCTTTCAATCATTTTCACCTTTTCAATATAAAATATGGGAAATCTGGTTGAAAGGCATTGTAAAAATCTTATTAAGTTCTTTGGATAATAAAAGGACTTCACACATTTAAAGATAAACTAATAGGGAAATTTAATGGTAGAGAATAAACTTCACATAAAGATATTGAAGCTATCAATCATTTGTTTAAATAAAATTTTATAAAATTGATAAAAAATTATAGATATTAAATGAATAACTTGTCTGTATTTTTATAAGTTGAATTAAAAAAAGAATAATTATTATAGAAAGAGTAGACTTAATTATTCAAAAAATAAATTATGGTAATAAGAATAAAAGACAAGCAAATTTGGTTACTATTGCTTGTCTTTGTTTCTCCATGTTATAAAAACATCTTTGCCGCAATGGGCTAATCCAATATAAATAACTTTGCCTGACATATTGGCGTCATAATGATTTTTTTGAATTTGTTGAATAGCTTGATTAGAAAGCTGTTCTATTTTTTCTTTGTTTGTTGAATATTTGAATTCCAATATATAAGAAGGTGATATTGCACTTTTTGCTTTTAGAATAATATCACAACGACCTTTTCCAGCTTCTTTATTGCTGATGATTTCATAGTCATGGGATAACCATGCACACATTCCTAGAAACATTACATGATAGCTATTTTCATTTTGCAAATCATGATAAGATGGTAATGTCAATAAAATGTGAGTATAATAATTTTCAAAATCAATTTGATTACCAAACAATAATGCATCGCATAATCCGGATAGATCTGTTGAAGAAATATTGAGATAATAAGAGGTTAATTGCTGAAATTCTTTTTGCACTTCTTGATTTGGAATACGTAAAATATATCTATCAATTTGCAAAGAATTTGTTTTTTCTGTTGTTAAGTATCCTGCATTAACAAATAACCCCCATAGATTAGGAGTATTACTGACTTCAAAAAAACTTGTTTCCATTTGTACGAGTGTTTCAAGTTTTCCTGTTTCAATAAGTTTTTCATATCCTTGCTTAAAAGATGTATCACATTCTTTCATCGCATCTTTAATCATTTTATTAGAGCTTGTATTGACCCAATAAGGTCTTAATTCTTTATTGTCGATATAATTAATAATAGACCAGGGGTTATAAATTTCCATGTTTCCAATATGATAGCCATCATACATAGCTTTGACTTTATCATTCAATGAAAGTCCATAATATTCTAGCATAGCTTTTGTTTCTGTTTCTGTAAATCCGAAATATTGACTATAATGCTGATCTGTAAGAGTGCAAACAGCTGGATTATTTAAATCACTAAAAATATTTTCTTTAGCGACTCTTTGTATGCCTGTCAACATAGCATATTGCAGACTTGGAGAAGTTTTTAAGGCATTATGAAGTAATGAAGCTAAACCGCTTTTGATATCATCATAAAATTCACCGACATGTGCTTCGATAAAAGGTGTATCATATTCATCTATAAAAACCATAACTTTTTGATGGTAATATTTTTCCATCCTTTTCATTAAAAAATCTAATGATTCGCTTATCGTATTTAAGCTATTATCATGAATTAAAGCATCAACAATTCTGTTATAACGACTTTTTTCAAATTTAGACATATTAGAAAATACATGTTCATTTTTTTCATAAATATCTTGTAAAGTTGTTTTTATAGATAAAATAAGTTGTTCTTTATGACCTTTAGCATTTGCAAAAGATATAAAGATGGTTGGATATTGATTTATGTATGAAGCATATTCTGTCTGCATAATCTTTGTATTTTTGAATATGTCTTTTGAATTTTTAGTTATATCAAAAAACTCAGCCATCATAGACATATTAAGAGTTTTACCAAAACGTCTTGGTCGTGTAATTAAGGTTACAGTCGTTTTTCTTTCGAGAAAATCTTTAATCATTAAACTTTTATCTACATTATAATAATTTTCAGATATAAGTTTATGATAATCCATGACTCCAATAGGTAAAGCCTTTTTCATTGTTACACCTTCTTTCTTGTTATAAGTATAACATAAATGCTACTTTATCAAAACAAATTCTTTTCTTTGAATATTATGGAAGTCGATATACAAAATACTTATTGTGTTTTATTTCTTTTAATGAGAAAATATATGGTAGAAAAAGTAAATAATGAGGATATTATCATGGGTAAAATGACGACATTTGAAGACTTAGAAAAAGAAAATATGCAACTCAAAAAAAGAATAGAATATTTAGAAAAGCTTTTAGATAAACATCATATTGTTTATCATCAAATAGAAAAGGAAAATCATTTCATTAATAGTGAAGTCATTACCCCAAGACATGCGATTATATTTTATCGACTTTTTAAAGGGAGAAAAGATGTTTATAGTCAAAGACATATTAATAAAGATGGGAGAGTTGGATATTATCCTCAATGTGAAAACTTTTGGAAAAATGAAATCTGTTTGAAAAAAACAAATAAAAAAATAAAATGTAAAGATTGTCCAAATAAAAAATGGAAAGTGTTAAATCAAAGAGTTGTTATGGAGCATCTTAAAGGAAATGATATCAATGGTAATGATGTCATAGGTATTTATCCTATGTTAGAAGATGAAACTACAAACTTATTGGTATTTGATTTTGATAATCACGAAGTCGGAACAGATGGTGAGAATGTTGATAATAGTTGGAAAGAAGAGGTCAATGCTCTAAGAGAAATTTGTCAATTACATCAAATTGATATTCTTGTGGAAAGATCACGATCAGGTAGAGGGGCTCATCTTTGGATTTTCTTTGATCAACCCTTACCTGCTATAACAGCAAGACGTTTTGGTAGAGCGCTATTAAATATAGGTGCTCAATCTATTAATTTAAAAACATTTCAAACATATGATCGTATGATTCCTGCACAAGATCATTTGGCGGATGATGGGTTAGGAAATTTAATTGCCTTACCATTACAGGGCCAGGCTTTGAAAAAACAAAATAGTGCTTTTGTAGATGAAAATTGGAATGTTTATCCCCATCAATGGGAATGTCTTGAAAAAGTTAAAAAACTATCATTGGAATTTGTAGAAGAGAAACTTGAATTATGGAAAGATAAAGATATATTTAGTGAGAATTATGATTATTCGATATCTCAACCATGGATTAAAGAAAATCATTTTCATAAAGATGATGTCAATCATCATGTTGACATCAAATTTGCAAATATGGTTTATATTGATACAAGAAGTTTGAAGCCAAGAATTCAAAATCAAATAAGACGTTTAGCAGCTTTTAGAAATAAAGAATTTTTTAAGAGAAGAGCAATGGGATTATCTGTTAGAGGGATGAATTCATGGATAGAATGCGCAATTGATATAGATTATTGGATTTGTTTGCCTAGGGGATGTTTATCAGTTCTTCGAAATGAATTAGAAAAAAGTCAAATTACATATCATATAGAAGATCTTAGAAATTCGCAAAAGAAAATAGATGTCAATTTTATAGGTCAATTATATGATAATCAACAAAAGGCATGTGAAACATTATTAGAAAATGATATAGGAATTTGTCATGCAACGACTGCGTTTGGCAAAACTGTTGTTGGAACAAACTTGATAGCTCAAAGAAAAGTGAATACACTCATTATCGTTCATACCAATTTGATTATGAATAACTGGGAAGATGATCTTAACCGTTTTTTAAGTGTTCATGAGAAATTACCAACATACACAACTCCATCAGGGATAAAGAAAACAAGAAAGAGTATTATTGGGAAATTATATAGTAATCATAATTCTGTAACTGGTATTATTGATATTGCTATTGTCAATTCACTCATTACAAAAGGTGAAATTAAAGATTTGGTTAGGAACTATGGGATGATTATTGTAGATGAATGTCATCATAGTGCATCTGCTATGCTTTATGATGTACTCACTGAAGTTCGCGCTAAATATGTTTATGGATTTACTGCAACTCCAAAAAGAGAAGATGGTTTGGAACAAAAAACTTTTATGCAATTAGGACCTATTCGATATCAGTTTACGACCAAGCAAAGATTACAACTTCAAAATGTCAATCATTATATCTTCCCACGTTTTACGAGATTCATAGATTTAGAAAATACAAAAATATCAATAAATGAAATGTATCAAAAATTGATTCATGATCAAGAAAGAAATCAACAAATTCTTACAGATATAAAAGAAGCACTTCAAAATAAACGTACACCATTGATTATTACAAAATTTAAGGAACATGCTCAATATTTATATGAACAATTACAGGGACGAAGTGACCATATTTTTCTGTTGGTTGGGGGTAAAGGTCATAAAACCAACAGACAAATACGTGAAAAACTCAAAAATATTAACAAACAAGAAAGTGTTATCTTAGTAGCAACAGCACAATATGTAGGAGAGGGCTTCAACTTTCCTAGATTAGATACTTTATTTTTAACCGTTCCTGTATCTGTAGAGAGTAACATAGAACAATATTCAGGAAGATTGCATAGAGATTTTGAAGGAAAAAAAGATGTTATTATTTATGATTATATTGATTCACATATAAAAACATTGGAAAAAATGTATCATAAACGTATGAGAACGTACAAAAAGATGGGCTATGAAATATGTACAACATTACATGTCCGTGAAGATGAAATTCAAATGATATATGATAACTCTGATTATCAAAAAATATTTGATAAAGATATAGAATGTGCTAATGAAAGTATTGTGATTTCAAGTCCAGGTTTAAGTCAAAAAAGTGTTAATTATTATTTAAGATTGTTTCAATCTAAGTTAAAAGAAAATATTTCCATAACAATTCTCACTTTAGATTCTAAAAGTTATCCAAAAAATATGATTGAAAAAACGAACATATTGATTCAAAATTTAAAAGAAAATGCTATTCATGTGATTGTTACTTCATCTTTATATGAACATTACGCTATAATTGATAAAGAAATGATCTGGTATGGAAATATGAATTTACTATCAAATGTTAAAGAACAAGATTATATGATGAGAATTTCACACCAGCAATTAGTATATGAATTATTACAAGAAACACAAAAAGTGATGAAAGAAGGAAAAGAATGAAGGTTAAAGAATTAAGAGAT
>CALVFK010000113.1 GCA_944326805.1 uncultured Massilimicrobiota sp.
TAGTAGGAATCAGTGGTATTATCAAAAATTATTATTTAGGAAAAGAAGATGTCTGGAATCTTTCTCTCGCTCAATTATTTGAAGAAGTTTCTCGTATTGTTTTTACTTATATTGTCATCCAAAAATTTCATCATCTTCCCATGCCCTATTTAGTCAGCATTGCTATTATTGCTATGAGTATTGGGGAAATCACTTCTATTCTTTTTTTAATGTTACGTTTAAAAAGGAAAGTCAACTGGCATTATCATCCCCTTTCCTATTTTCAAAGTCACTTTCTATTCAAAGATATGATGAATATTGCTTTACCCTTAACAGGATCAAGACTGCTGCATGTTGGCTACAATTTTTTAGAACCCATTCTTCTTGTTTCGATTTTGACAAAACTACATATTGAAGAAACACAAATTCATCTTCAATATGCAATAATAAGTGGTTATGTCATTTCATTACTTGTGACACCTACTTTTTTCAATAATGTGATTTTAAGACTGTTAATCCCTATTTTAAATAAAGATCTTGCTTATAATCGCATCAATGCACTTAAAAAACATGTTTTCTATAGTCTTATCGTTTGCTTTTTCATTAGTCTTCCTTTTACATTGATCTTTTACTTTTATGGTGATATCTGTCTTCAAATCATGTACAACACAACCAAAGGGTCTCAATATCTTCAATATATGTGTATTCCTTTTACTCTTTTTTATTTACAGACTCCATTAAGTGCTACATTGCAGGCTCTCAATAAAAATAAAGAGATGTTTATGATGAGTACCTTTGAAGTTTTCATTGAACTGGTTTGTCTGATTATCTTAATTCCTCGCTTCCATGTTGCAAGTGTCGCTATTGTCATGTTAATAGGGTTATTTTCAACACTTGTTTTCTCATTTTATTTTGTCTATCAATTTGTATATAAACATAAAAAAAGCCTATAACACAATGGAAATAGGCTTTTGATCAAATTGTCTTAACCAGCGTGAAAAAGTCATTAGACCTTCTTTCATGATTTGTTCGTCTTGTGTAAATCCAAATCTTAAATGATATTCTACATCAAAGGCACTTCCTGGTACAAAGAAAACACCTGTTTCTTTTTGCAGTTTTTCACAAAAGAGTGTTGAAGGCATATCCACATGGTAATGTAAAAAACAAACTGTTCCATGACGTGGAATAACACACGAAACAAGTGGTTCTTGATCTAACCATCGTTGAAGAATATCTTTATTTTTCTGACAAATGCTTAAACTACGTTTTAAAATCTCATCTTTATTTTCTAAAATCAGACAAGCCAAATAATCATCTAAAGGTCCACTACTGATAATATGATAATCACGACGATAATTAATCAAATCAATCACTTCTTGAGGGCCTTTAATCCAACCCAGTCTTAATCCAGCAAAAGAAAATACTTTTGATAAACTTTGTGTGACTATCGCCTGATCATAATAATCACTGAATGAAGGATACAAACCACAACCTTTTGTATCGACTCCTCGATAAATTTCATCACATAAAATATAACAGTGATGTTCCTTAGCCAAATTAATGATTTCTTTCATTAAAGGCAAAGGGATTGTTGTCCCAGTTGGATTATTAGGCAAGTTTAAACAAATCATTTTCGTATTATCTTGTATACATGATTGAAAATCTTCAATAGCTGGTAACCACTGGTTTTCTTCTTTTAAAGTGATCAAAGAAACTTCACAGCCTAGTGATAAAGGAAAATCATACATTTGCTGATATGTAGGAAACAAACTGATTACATGATCTCCTGCTTCCAGCAAACTCATCATGACCAATTCATTAGCATTGATGGCCCCATGAGTAATAGTGATATGACTTTCATCACCCGTTTCATATAACGATAAAATCGCTTTTTTTAAACGTTGAGAACCTACAATAGGTCCATAATCCATTTTCATAGACATGATCTGATCACTGATATTTTCTGATACAAATTGTTGAAGTTCTAATAAAGTTAAGGATGACACACATGTTTCTGTCAAATTATATTGACAGTCATTTTCATGATCAGTCATCCATGTTTCTACTTTAAATTCGTTAATTTTCATTAGTGCATAACCTTATTTAAAAAATCTTGTGCCCTTTGTGTTTTAGGATGCTTAAAGAATTCTTCAGCATTATTTTCTTCAACAATTTTTCCATCTTCCAAAAAGATAACACGATTCGCAACTGTACGTGCAAATCCCATTTCATGTGTCACAACAACCATTGTCATTCCTTCATTAGCTAATTCCTGCATAACTTCCAAAACTTCAATAACCATTTCTGGATCCAAAGCACTTGTTGGTTCATCAAACAACATAATTTCTGGACTCATGCATAAACTTCTGGCTATCGCAACTCTTTGTTTCTGTCCCCCAGATAATTTATTAGGGTATTCATTTTTCTTATCCAAAAGTCCTACTCTTTCCAAGTATTGACAAGCTATCTGTTCTGCTTCTTCTTTACTTTTTTTCATCACTTGAATAGGTGCCAATGTTAAATTTTCTAAAACTGTCATATTAGGAAAAAGATTAAAGTGTTGAAAAACAAATCCCATTAACCCTCTTAACTTTTTATAATTTTCACTATCTTTTTCATCAAGTAATTGATCATTGACATAGATATGACCACTTTCTGGTTTTTCCAATCCATTAATACATCTCAATACTGTACTTTTTCCAGAACCAGAAGGACCAATCAAACAAACAATTTCACCTTTTTTAATTTCTAAAGAAACATCATTAACAGCTTTCAAATTATTAAATTGTTTTACGATATTCTCTATTTTAATCACTAACTGCCAACTTCCTTTCTATTTTCTTTGCTATATATGAAATAGTCAAAGTCATAACAAGATAATAAACTCCTGCCAAACAATAAGGTGACATAAATTCATAATATTGATTTCCTAATACTTTAGCAGAATTTAATAATTCAACAAGACCTATAATACTGACTAATGATGAATCCTTAATCAAGGTAATAAATTCACTAATCAAAGGTGGCACGATTCTTTTAAATGCCTGTGGTAAAATAACAAGACGCATTGTTTGCCATCTTGATAATCCTAAAGTTTCACAGGCTTCCCATTGTCCTTTATCAATACCATTGATACCACTTCTGATTAATTCTGTTGTATATGCCCCACTATTAATACTCATGGCAACAACTCCAATGAGAAAATAATTCATTCTAAAAACTTCACCAGTAATCTGCGTAACAATAATAGGAACAACATTAAAAATCAGCATGATTTGTAAAAGCATTGGTGTTCCACGAATGACTTCTACATATATATTTCCTAATATTCTTAATAATCTATTCTTTGATATCTTTGCTGAAGCTCCTAGAATACCAAAAATCAATCCAATAAAAAGGGATAGAGCTGCCATACTTAATGACACCATTGCCCCCTTAAATAGATATATCAAATTGTCTATAGTGAGTATGTCCCAAAAAGCTGTAAACATATTCTATCCCCTTTCTCATCTATTCTTCTAATTGTTTTAAACCGTATTTTTCACATAATTGTGTATAATCATCACTTGCTAAAAACTGATCTAAAGCTTTGTTAACCAAATTAATCATATCTTCATTTCCTTCTTTAGCAATAATATAATTCTTTTCATCTAACAAAGATTCTTCTAACATTACAAAGCCTTGTTCTTTGACATAATTTTGAGCAACTGCCAAGTCTACAACAACAGCATCATATTGATGACTTGTTAAAGCACTAAAAATTTCTTGCACATTAGAAACAGAAACAACTTTAGCATTTTTGATTGACTTTGCAGCATCTTCACCTGTTGCTCCACTTTGTGCAGCAATGACTTTTCCTTCAAGATCTGCAACTGTCTTAATATCAGAATCTTTATTCACAACAGCAACTTGAGCTGTAGCAGTATATGGTTTAGACCATTCAACTTTTCTGTCTTCATCATAAGTAAATCCAGAAACACCTAAATCCATTTGACCACTTTGTACTTGAGAAACAATATTTTCAAATGACATTTGATGCCATGTAAATTTATATTCTGTTTGGTCATCATTTAAATAACTTGGAAACAAAGCCACCATATCTGGATCAAATCCTACAATATTTCCATCAGTATCTAAAGATTCATATGGTGCATAGTCTGGAGATACTGCAACATGAATTTCTTTTACTTCTTTTCCTGAACTTGCTTGTGTATCAGTTGTTTCTTTTTCATTTCCCCCACAAGCTGTTACTGTTAATGCCATAGCGGCTATTAATAATCCTTTAAATAATTTTTTCATTGTCTTTCCCTCATCTTTCCTCTATTTTTATTTTTTATCTATTTTTTTATTAATATCACCGTAAGATCAACCCCATCATAAAATCCCCCTTTTTCATAAAAAAACGTCTCTTAGTTGAACTAAGAGACGAAATTATCGCGGTACCACTCTTTTTGATATATCAAAGATATATCCACCTCTATCCTTAAAGCAGATTCACTCAATACCCTACTCTATTCAAGTATCGTTCTCCAAAGTGCGGTTCATTTAAACGCCTATACTGATCTCACACCAACATCAGCTCGCTTCATATTTGTTTAAACTACTCTCTTTTTCATCGAATTTTTTGATATGCTTCTATTATATGCATTTGATTAAACATGTCAATACTTTTTTTGATTTTTATCAATATTCATCTATTATTTTCTATTTAAACATAAAAATAGAATATATTTTATAAAATATATAAATTTTAATTTTATTTTTTCATATAAAATAAAATTTGTTCACTAATATAATGAAGCTTTTGAATAGGTTCATCCATTAAATCAAGCTGACATTGTAAATCATCCAATTGATTATTTAACTCTTGAATTTCATTTTTTTGTTCTTTGATTTGTTTTATTTTTGATGACATTTTTTCTCTATAATCCAAAATATAAATTGTCAAAAATAAACAAAGCAATCCACCAATAATATATATAATAATCATAATCATCCTCATTTCATGACAACAATATCTTCAAATTCTTTTCGTGGAGGTCTTTGGACTTCTTCATCACTATATCCCACGGCAATCACACTCACAACAGCTTGATTTTCTGGAATAGAGAAAAATGCCTGAATAGCTTTTTCATCACGAATCCCCATCACTAACGTTGATAATCCTAACTCTGTTGCTTTTAAAATAAGATTCATATTGTGCATACCACAATCATAATAACCCCAGCCATTTCCTAATTCATTTGTTGGAGTTCCATCTTTATTATAACCAGAACGATTTAAAACAATCGTTGAAACAATAAGTATTGGAGCATCTCCTACATTTTCTTGATTAAATTCTGGCAAAGCAGCCTTAATAGCCTGTCTAGCTTCTTCACTTTCAGCAATATAATAACGTGTCACCTGCGAATTTTTCCATGAAGGTGCTAATATAGCTGCTTCAATCATCTGTTTGATGAATTTTCTTTCTACTGGCTTTTGAAGATAATGTCTACGCACACTTTTTCTTTTTTCTAGTACTTCCTGTAATTCCATAAATACCACCCCTATTTATTATAATCATGATTTAATGCTTTTGCAATGTTTCTTCACTGAGATATTGCGATGGGATGATTGATAGTGGTGCAATATCTTGAATATGATCACCATCTTCATGCAAAGCATACATTCCATCAAGCTCCAGATAAAACATATCTTGTTCATTCATTTGATAAGGCAAATAGACATCTTCACTGTAAACACTGTCTAAACACAAACAAAGTTTTGCATCTGGATAGAGTTGATGGTCTAATGGTTCAAAGAAAATCTGATTTTCAGTTTTATCAACAACCTTCATCAAAATACGACTATATCCCTTCTTTGATGAAGTCGTCTCTACATTCTGACTTTGGCTCTTTTGCCAATCTTCTGTCGTCATTTCAAGAG
>CALVFK010000114.1 GCA_944326805.1 uncultured Massilimicrobiota sp.
AAAAATGAATACATCTGTATTGATTGGAATCATGATTCCATTTTTAGGAACAACATTAGGTGCAGCCTGTGTTTTCTTTATGAAAGAAAAAATGAATCAACGTATTCAAAAAATATTATTAGGTTTTGCTTCTGGAGTGATGATCGCTGCTTCTGTATGGTCGTTATTGATACCGGCGATAGATATGTCTGAAAGTTTAGGAAAATTATCATTTTTACCTGCTGTGATTGGTTTTTTACTGGGAATCTTTTTCCTGTTGTTTTTAGATCATACGATTCCCCATATGCATTTAGATCATCATGTTGAGGGGAAAAAATCACGTTTACAACGTACTACAATGCTGATTTTAGCTGTCACTATGCATAATTTCCCTGAAGGGATGGCAGTAGGGGTTGTCTTTGCGGGAGCTTTGATGGGAAATAGTGATGTTTCGATTGCTGGAGCCATTGCTTTATCATTAGGTATTGCTATTCAAAATTTTCCTGAAGGTGCTATTGTTTCCATGCCATTAAAAAGTGAAGGTATGTCTAAAATAAAGGCTTTTATATATGGAACATTGTCAGGTATTGTTGAACCACTTGGTGCTATTTTGACGATTGTTTTATCACAGTTCTTTGTTCCTGTTTTACCATATCTTTTATCTTTTGCCTCTGGAGCAATGGTTTATGTTGTCGTAGAAGAATTAATACCAGAAGGGTCACAGGGAACGCATTCTAATTTAGCAACGATTGGTTTTGCGATTGGTTTTGTAATCATGATGATATTAGATGTAGCATTAGGTTGATGAGTTGTGCTATAATGATATAAATTGATATGAGGTGACAAAAATGGACTTGCATGAATCTGGAGAAATGTATTTAGAAACTATTTTAATTTTAAAAAATCAAAATAAACACGTCCGCTCTATTGATATAGCTCATACGATGGATTTTTCTAAACCAAGTGTATCACGTGCGATTAAGCTATTGAAAGAGTCAAAATTGATTATTGTAGATGATAAAGGGTATATTGATTTTACTGATGAAGGACGCCGTATTGCAGAAAAAGTTTATAATCGTCATCGTATTTTAACGGCTTTTTTGATTTCTATTGGAGTGAGTGATAAACAGGCTGAAGATGATGCTTGTCGTATTGAACATATTATTAGTGATGAAACACAACAATGTATTCAAAACTTTTTAAAGAAGCAGTCTTAGGATTGCTTTTCTTTGTTTCGATAAAAATATTGGCAGTGAGTTAAAAAACAGTTGAATCTATGATAGAATAAAAAACGAGGTGGACGTATGGATAATTTTCAGTTTGAGTATGATCAAAAAAAGAAAACAAGATTAAAAAAAGGACCTATTTATATTCTTTTTTGTATTATATGTTTAATAGCTGGTGGTGTTGCAGGTTATTTTGTTCATGGTTTTCAAATGAAATATGATCAAAATGAAGGTGATATATATAATGAAATTGCTCAAATTATCGAAAGTGATTTTTTGGATACCAGTGATTCCAAAATAAGTTTACAGGAACGTATGCTCAATGGGATGGTTTTGGCTTTGGGTGATCCATATTCTTCTTATTTATCATTAGAACAATCCCAATCGTTGAATGCATCTATTAATGGAACATTTGAAGGTATTGGTATTACTTTTACAATGGTTGATGATGGAGCTATTGTTTTGGATGTTTATCAGGATACACCTGCTAAAAAAGCTGGGATTTTAAGTGGGGATATCATCACTCATATTGAAGGGACATCTATTGCAGGATATAGTTCTAATAAAGTCAAAGAAATGATTCAGGGGGAAAAACAAAGTCAAGTGAAGTTGCGTTTGTTGAGAAATGGAGAGGTGAAAGAGGTAACGCCTATTCGTCAAAATGTGGATACTTCTGTTGCTTCTTCTATCATGACAATCAATCATCAATCAGTTGGTTATTTGCGTATTGTGACTTTTGGTGAAAATATAAGTGAAAAAATAGAAAAGATTTTACAGGATATGAAAGCTCAAAATATTGAAAAACTCATTATTGATTTAAGAGATAATAGTGGAGGTTATTTGAATGCTGCACAAGAGATTTTGGACTTGTTTGTACCTAAAGGGCAGATTCTTTTCTCTTTAGAAGATAAGGATGGAGAGAGTGAAGAATATAAAGCGACAAGTCGGGAAAAATATGTTTTTGAACAGGGTTATATATTTGTTAATGGTCAAACAGCAAGTGCTTCAGAAGTATTGAGTGCAGGATTAAAGGAGAATTTGGGTTATCTTCTTGTTGGAGAAACAACTTATGGAAAAGGTGTTGCTCAAACACAGGTGACGCTTTCTCAATCAGCAGTTTTGAAATATACTCATGAAAAATGGTTGACACCACATGGGACATGGATTAATGGAACAGGATTAGAACCAGATTATGAAGTAGAGACAACAGATATTCAAGATTTTCATTTTGGTGAGATGACAACATCTTATCAATATGATGATGTGGATGATAACATTCAATATATGCAGGAAATGTTGAAAGTATTGGGGTATCCTGTAGAACGGCAGGATGGATATTTTTCAAATCAAACAACCAAAGCTTTACAGGCATTTGAAAAAGATTATCATTTAACACAAGATGGTGTGTATTCAACAGATGATCGCTTTATTTTGTTGAGTGCTTTAACTTATCATTTATATCAGGAACAAGAGGATGCTTATTTACAAAAAATGAATCAATTGATTCAATAGGAGGTGATAAGAATGGAAAAATTTAAATTGGTTTCGCAATATTCTCCCATGGGAGATCAGCCTACAGCCATTAAGCAGCTTGTCGAAGGTATACAAGCTGGTAAAAAAGAACAGGTTTTATTAGGGGGAACAGGAACGGGAAAAACTTTTACAGTTTCTAATGTGATTGCACAGGTGAATAAACCGACGCTGGTTCTGGCTCATAATAAAACTTTGGCAGGACAGCTGTATTCGGAATTAAAAGAGTTTTTTCCAGAAAATCGTGTAGAATATTTTGTTTCTAACTTCGATTTTTATCAGCCAGAAGCTTATATTCCTAAAAGTGATACTTATATTGATAAAAATGCGAAAACAAATTATGAAATTGAAATGTTACGTTCCGCAGCAATGAACTCTTTATTAGAAAGAAAGGATACAATTGTTGTGGCTTCGGTCGCTTCCATTTATGGATTGGGAAATCCAGAACAATATCGTGAAATGATTTTTTCTTTGCGTGTAGGACAGG
Source organism: uncultured Massilimicrobiota sp. (assembly GCA_944326805.1). Classification (GTDB taxonomy): domain Bacteria; phylum Bacillota_I; class Bacilli_A; order Erysipelotrichales; family Coprobacillaceae; genus Allocoprobacillus. Next base: position 3,223 of record CALVFK010000114.1, read on the forward strand.
AAATTGATCGTCGTGAATTATTGACTTATCTTGTTGATCGTCAATACCAGAGAAATGATATCGAACAGTCTAAAGGAACTTTCAGGGTACGTGGAGATGTTATTGAAATCGTACCTGGGCATACGGAAAGCTGGTTGATTCGTATTGAACTGTTTGGGGATGAAGTAGAGGGAATTAGTGAGGTTGATCCTTTAACAGGAAAGGTTTTAGGACGTTATAAAACATATACGATTTATCCAGCATATGGTTATGTAACGAAAAAGGAACAGATGTTACGTGCCTGTGATACGATTTCAGAAGAATTAAAGGAACGTTTACAATATTTTAAAGATGCGATGAAACCATTGGAATATGAACGTCTTGATCAACGTACCAGACATGATATTGAAATGTTAAGAGAAGTGGGAATGTGTCCTGGTATTGAAAACTATTCTCGTCATATTGATGGACGTCAGGCAGGACAGCGTCCTTATACATTGATTGATTATTTTCCAGATGATTTTTTAATGATTATTGATGAAAGTCATGTTATGTTACCACAGGTAAGAGGAATGTTTAATGGCGATCGCAGTCGTAAAGAAACATTGGTTGAATATGGTTTTCGTTTACCAAGTGCTTTGGATAATCGACCTTTGCGTTTTGAAGAATTTGAAGATATTATTCATCAGGTCATCTATGTTTCAGCGACACCAGGTGATTATGAATTAGAAAAAACTCATGGCGAATATGCTGAACAGATTATTCGCCCAACAGGATTATTAGATCCTATTATTGATGTTCGTCCCACAAAGAATCAGATTGATGATTTGATTGATGAAATTCATGAACGTATTGAAAAAAATGAGCGTGTGCTTATTACGACACTGACAAAACGTATGGCTGAGGATTTAAGTGCCTATTTAAAAGAAGTGGGGTTAAAGGTGGCTTATTTACATTCAGATACGAAGACTTTAGAAAGAACGGAAATTCTAAGAGATTTAAGACTTGGAAAATATGATGTTTTGGTAGGTATTAACTTACTAAGAGAAGGTCTGGATTTACCAGAAGTTTCACTTGTCTGTATTTTGGATGCTGATAAAGAAGGTTTTTTAAGAAGTGAACGTTCTTTGATTCAGACAATTGGTCGTGCAGCCAGAAATGCAAATGGGAAAGTGATTATGTATGGTGATCATGTGACAGAATCTATGCAAAAAGCGATTGATGAAACCAATCGTCGTCGTCAGATTCAAGAAGCTTATAATAAGGAACATCATATTATCCCACAAACAATTCATAAGGAAATTCATGATTTGATTCAAGGAAAGGAAACAATGGAGGAAGCTTCATCATTGCTTCAAAAAGGAAAGAAAGCAACAAAACAGGCGAAAAAGAAATTGATTGATGATTTAGAAAAAGAAATGAAAGAAGCAGCGAAAGTTCTTGACTTTGAACGTGCAATGGAATTGAGAGATATTATTTTAGAACTTAAGGGTGAAAAATCATGAAAATAGATGCTCTCGCCAAAATTGTTTTTGATGATATTATAAGTCATGGTGGTCAAGTTTATATTGTGGGTGGATCGGTGCGTGATGATGTTATGGGATGTCAGGATCTTCATGATATAGATGTAGAAGTTTATCATCTGTCTTACTTACAGCTTTGTGATATTTTGCAAAAATATGGTCAAGTGAATACTTTTGGTCAGTCTTTTGCGATTGTGCAATTGGATACTTTACCTCATTATGATTTTGCTTTACCACGTCAAGAAAAGAAAACAGGTGTCAAACATCAAGATTTTGAAGCAATGATTGATCAAGACTTACCAATAGAAAAAGCTATTTTAAGACGTGATTTAACCATCAATGCTTTAATGTATGATTATCAACAAAAAAAGATTATTGATTTATGTCATGGTTTAGATGATATCAGACATCATATCATCCGTTGTGTTGATGCCTCACGTTTTATTGAAGATCCATTACGTGTTTTAAGAGTGGCTCGTTTTGTCGCAAAGCTACAATTTCAAGTCGATAGCCAAACCAAAGAACTTTGTCGACAAATGGTTTCTCAACATATGTTAGACCATTTATCTGTTGAAAGAATTTATCAGGAATATTGTCAAATACTTATGACGGATATGCCTTCACTAGGTTTTCAGTTTTTAAAAGAAATCGGAGCCTTACCACCCTATTTACAAGCTCTCACAACAACACATCAACGTTTAGACTATCACCCTGAAGATGATGTTTTTACGCATACCATGTTAGTCATTGATGTTGCCAGTCATGTCAAACAAAAGACCGATCATCCTTTATGGTTTATGTGGGCATGTTTATTACATGATATTGGTAAGCCACTTGTTACAACAAGTGATGGTCATGCACCATTGCATAATGAAGCAGGTGTTCAAGTTTTTCAGGATGTGTCTTTAATTACTGCTAAAAAAGAAAGACAATATATTTCAACGATGATTATGTATCATATGCATTTAATGAATATGTCACGTCATCGTGCCAGAGATATATCTTATTTAAG
>CALVFK010000115.1 GCA_944326805.1 uncultured Massilimicrobiota sp.
TACCTTATCATGTTTATACAGTGAGTTTTTTGGCATTTTTAATCTGGGATCCTGTTCACATGTATAATTTTATTACTAACGATTGGAAAGATGCTCCTCATCAACTCACATATGATGTTCGTCAACCTAAAACTCAAGCTTATGTGAAGGAAAAATTAAAGAAATTCTGCGAAGCAAATCCACATGTTGATGTTATTCGTTTTACAACATTTTTCCATCAGTTTACATTAACTTTTGATGATCAAAAAAGAGAAAAATATGTGGAATGGTTTGGTTATAGTGCCAGTGTTTCTCCCTATATTTTAAGAAAATTTGAAAAATGGGCAGGATATAAATTTAGACCAGAATTTATTGTTGATCAAGGTTATCATAATTCTTTGTTTAGAGTTCCTTCAAAAGAATTTAAAGATTTTATTGCATTTCAACAACAGGAAGTTTGTCATTTAGCTAAGGAACTTGTAGATATTGTCCATAGTTATGGAAAGGAAGCGATGATGTTTTTAGGGGATCACTGGATTGGTACAGAACCTTATGGACCTTATTTTGAAACGATTGGTTTAGATGCTGTTGTTGGGTCAGTAGGTGATGGTGTGACAATGCGTATGATTTCAGATATTAAAGGCGTGAAATATACTGAAGGACGCTTACTCCCTTATTTCTTTCCTGATGTATTTTGTAGAGGGGGAGATCCCATTGGTGAAGCCCATACAAACTGGTTAAAAGCACGTAGAGCTATTTTAAGAAGTCCACTTGATCGTATTGGATATGGTGGTTATTTGAAATTAGCTTTACAATGGCCTGGTTTTATTGATACAATACGTCATGTTATTGATGAATTTAGAAGTATTCATGATACAATTCAAGGAACAAAAGCCTATGTTTCACCATTTAAAGTCGCTATTTTAAATTGCTGGGGTCAAAGTCGTCGCTGGATGAATAATCAAGTTCATCATGCTATCTGGTATCGTGAAATTTATTCATATGTAGGTATTATTGAATGTTTGAGTGGTATGCCTATAGATGTCGATTTTATTAATTTTGAAGATGTTAAAAATGGTGTTTTAGAACAATATAAAGTCATCATAAATGCAGGAGCACAGTATACTTCGTGGTCAGGAGCTGAAAATTGGATTGATGAAGATGTTGTGACAAAAGTCAGACAATGGGTTGACCAGGGTGGTGGCTTTATTGGTGTTGGTGATCCGACGGCTTATCAATATCAAGGACAATTTTTCCAATTAAGTGATGTTCTTGGTGTTGACAAAGAAATAGGATTTTCTTTAAGTCATGATAAATATAATGAAGTGGATCCTGAACATTTCTTATTAGAAGATATTGAAGATGAAATAGATTTTGGTGAAGGTATGAATGGAATCTATGCACATGGTGACAATTACCAGATTTTAAGTCAACATCATGGTTATGCACAACTTGTGACGAATACTTATGGAAAAGGACGAAGTGTTTATCTGGCTGGATTACCTTATTCACCACAGAATTGCCGTTTGCTTTTAAGAACAATTTATTGGGCAGCTGGTAAAGAAAGTGAAATGAAAAAGTTTTATGTCAGCAATGTCAATACAGAAGTTGCTGCATTTGAAGAAGTTGGTAAAATTGCTGTCATAAATAATACAACAGAATCATTATCAACAGATTTATATATTCATGGGCAAAAAGTTCAAACACTCAATTTAAAACCAATGGAATTGCGCTGGGTTGAAATGTAGGAGGAAAAATATGGAAAAGCCAATACTTATCATTATGGCGGCTGGGATGGGAAGTCGCTATGGTGGTTTAAAACAAATTGATCCAATAGATCAAGAAGGACATATTATTATGGATTTCTCGCTTTTCGATGCCAGACGTGCAGGTTTTGAAACAGTTGTTTTTGTTATTAAAAAAGAAAACGAAGAAATCTTTAAAGAAGTGATTGGAAAACGTTTAGAAAATATCATGAATGTCCATTATGCATTTCAAGAACTCAATTGTCTGCCTGATGGTTACCATGTTCCTCAAGGACGTGTTAAACCTTGGGGAACGGCTCATGCGATTTATTGTTGTCAACAATGGATTCATGGTCCATTTGCTGTTATCAATGCTGATGATTATTATGGACCAGAGTCATTCCAAATGATTTATGATTATTTATCTTCTCATCAAGATGATGATCTTTATCGTATGGCTATGGTAGACTATCTCATTGAAAACACATTAACTGATAATGGCACTGTTGCTAGAGGTGTTTGTGAAATAGATGATCAAGGATATTTACAAGAGATTACTGAACGTACAAAAATTCAAGAAACATCTGCAGGTATTGTCTATCAGGACAATAGTCAATGGTATCCTCTTGCTAAAGGAACAACAGTTTCTATGAATCTATGGGGATTTAGTCAAGGTGTAATGGATGAATTTATCAAAGGATTTCCTCACTTTTTAGATGAACATTTAAAATCAAATCCATTGAAATGTGAATATTTTATTCCAAGTGTTGTGAGTTCATTATTGCATCAAAAAAAGGCGACTGTAAAGGTTCTTAAAACATCTTCTCAATGGTATGGAGTTACATATAAAGAAGATAAACCATTAGTTGAAAAAGCTATTGAACAAATGAAAGAACAAGGTATTTATACAACACATTTATGGGGTGATCTGGATGGATAATGAAAAATTATTGAAAGAGGTTATCGATCAATTTGATTTTGTAGGAGAAGTGATTCAAATACGACCATATGGAAGTGGTCATATTAACGATACTTATCTTGTTGAATTTAAAATTAAACATATGGGTGTTGTTCCCATTATATTACAACGTATGAATACAAATATTTTTAAAAATCCTGTTCAGTTAATGGAAAATATTTTAAATGTCACAACATTTTTAAGAAAAAAGATTATCCAATATGGTGGTGATCCTGAACGAGAAACACTTACAGTTATTTTGAATAAAAATGGAAAACCTTATTGTCAAGATAGTGAGGGTCATTATTGGCGAGGTTATCATTTTATTGCAGGTGCAACCAGTTATGATGAAGTGAAAACAGATGAAGATTTTTATCAAAGTGGATTGGCTTTTGGAAAATTTCAGAGTCTGTTAAGTGATTTTCCAGCACATACTTTATATGAAACAATTCCTGACTTTCATAATACAAGAGCGCGTTTGGAAGTGTTTAAAAAAGCAGTTGAAGAAGACATTATGAATCGTGCTCAAGATGTTCAAAAAGAAATACAGTTTATTTTACAAAGAGAAGAACTGGCTAATCAACTTGTTTCTATGCAAGAAAATCAAGAGCTTCCATTACGTGTTACACACAATGATACAAAATTAAATAATATTTTGATTGATGATAAAACACATCAGGGATTATGCATTGTTGATTTAGATACTGTTATGCCAGGACTGGCTGTTAATGATTTTGGAGATTCTATACGTTTTGGAGCGAGTACGGCTTTAGAAGATGAAAAAGATTTATCGAAAGTTCATTGCGATATGCATTTATATGAAGTTTATACAAAAGGATTTATCCAAGGGTGTCAGGGACAATTAACTTTAGCTGAAATGAAAGCATTACCTCTAGGAGCAAAAGTCATGACATTTGAATGTGGTATACGTTTTTTAACAGATTATCTTCAAGGAGATACTTATTTTAAAATACAGTACCCATCGCAAAATCTTGATCGTTGTCGTACACAGTTGAAATTAGTTGAAGATATGGAAAAGAAATGGGAAGAAATGAATTGTATTGTGGAAAAATGTATTTCACAAGAAAACATCACTGATGAGTAATAGGAATGGCTCATCAGTGATGTCTTTTATTTTTTGTTGAGTTTTTTCATTTGATTTGTTCGACCATGTTGAAGAATACGGCGATAATTTTCTGCAAGTGCTTTTTCATAAGAGCTTGTCATCCAAGGGATATAGAATTGCTCATTTTTAATAGGATCAGGAAGATATTGAATATATTCCCAAAGTTCGGGACGATTATAATTATATTTTTCGTCTTCTTCCAGTCCTACGGGAGTGAGTCTGAGGTATGCAGGAGCAGGATAAGAATGATTTTTTAATGAATTTAAAGCAGCATCAATCGCTGTTTCGGATGATTTGGATTTGGGCGATAAGCATAAATCGAGAATGGCACTAGCAATAGGAATACGTGCTTCAGGGAAACCTATTACTTTTGCAGCTTGAAAAGCTATAACTGTGCGCATACAGGCCTGAGGGTTAGCTAGACCAATATCTTCATAGGCAGTCGTAATAACACGACGTTCTAATGATTCTATATCATTGGCTTCAATGAGTTTTCCTAGATAGTACATAGCTCCATTTGGATCGCTACCGCGAATTGATTTTTGTAAACCACTCAATGTATCATAATATTGATCTTCATCTTTATCATATTGAGAGTTGGCTTTAGGTAGTGCTTTTTTTACAGTTTGCAAAGTGATTATTGAATCAGGCGCTAAAATTGTACAAACTTCCAAACAGTTGTAAGCATAGCGAATATCACCACTACTTAACTGTGCGATATATTCCAGGACGCCTTCTTCAACTTGAAACTGTTGATTGAGACCATTTTTTGATACGAGAGCATTTTTTAATCCTTTAATAATATCACTTTGATTAAGGGGTTTGACTTCTATGATTTGGCAACGTGAACGAATTGCGGGATTAATAGAGTGGTAAGGATTAGCAGTGGTACACCCAGCAATAATAATCAAACCATTTTCAATATAGGGTAATAAATGATCTTGTTTATCTTTATTAAGGCGATGTATTTCGTCTATTATAACAAAGAGTTCTCCATACATTTTGGCTTCTTCAATGATAATATCCATTTCTTTTTTGTTTCCGGTAGAGGCATTGAATAATCTATAAGGAATGTGTAAATCATTGGCTAAAGCTGAGGCTAATGTAGTTTTTCCACAACCAGGAGGACCAAATAGAATAGTAGACATAGGATGTTTCTTATTAACGAATTGTGTAAACAATGCGTACTCACCAATAATGTGTTCTTGTCCCAAAATGTCTTTTAGACAGTTAGGACGCATACGATATGCTAATGTTGTTGCCATAAAATCTTTCCTTTTTATATAAATTTGTTATAATTATAGCAAATTTATAGATAGATGGGTAGGTGAAAGTAATGAAAATTGTTATTCAAAGAGTGAAAGATAGCTCAGTAACAATAGATGGAAAGGTGTATGGAAGTATTGAAAAAGGGTTTATGGTATTGGTTGGCTTTTGTGCAAGTGATACACCAGAGATTGTTGATAAAATGGTTGATAAGATGATTGGTCTACGTGTTTTTGAGGATGATAATGGAAAAATGAACTTATCTTTACAAGATGTTAACGGAAGTATTTTGTCAATATCTCAGTTTACTCTTTATGCGGATTGCAAAAAAGGGAGAAGACCAAGTTTTATTCATGCGGCAAAACCAGATGTAGCGATACCACTTTATAATTATTTTAATGAAATCATTAAGGCACAGGGAATTCATTTGGAACAAGGGATTTTTGGTGCTGATATGAAAGTGTCGCTTATAAATGATGGACCAGTTACCATTATTTTAGATAGTCAGGAGATTTGTAAATAGATATCCTGATTTTTTGTATAAAAAAAACATGATAAAATCAATGGAAATGAACTTTTTTAAAAAAATATGCAAAAAAGGGTTGCAAAGGGGAGGGATAGATGATATTATAGATGAGCACTCG
>CALVFK010000116.1 GCA_944326805.1 uncultured Massilimicrobiota sp.
AATGCTATTGCAGCACTGGTGACACGAGGAATTCATGAAATTTCACGTTTAGGGATTGCTATGGGGTGTTCAATTCATACATTTTATGGTTTGGCTGGTTTGGGTGATTTGGTTGTTACCTGTACAAGTCAAAATAGCCGTAATAATCAATGTGGAACTTTCATTGGAAAAGGTTATTCTGTAACTGAATCAATTGAAAAGGTTGGCATGGTTGTAGAGGGTATAAATGCATTAGATGCAGCTGATCTTTTAAGCACACGATATCATGTTGAATTACCTATTATTAGAGCTGTTTATGATGTTGTGAAATTTGGGTTAGACCCTAAAGTATCGGTACAAAGACTTTTTCAACGTAGAAGTAAATCAGAAATTCCTTTTTCTATTTTAGAGTTGGTTCATGAAAATATGGAAGTAAAAAATAAAAGAGGTGTAAAAATGAAAAGAGTTATTACATATGGGACATTTGATCTTTTGCATTATGGACATATTAATTTGTTAAGACGTGCAAAAGCTTTAGGAGATTATTTAATAGTCGCACTATCAACGGATGAATTTGTAAAATTACAAAAGCATAAAGATTGCTATTTTAGTTATGCTGAAAGAAAATCTTTATTAGAAGCTATGAGATATGTGGATTTGGTTATTCCTGAAGAAAGCTGGGATCAGAAAAAAGAAGATTGCCAACAATATCATATTGATGTTTTTGTTATGGGTGATGATTGGAAAGGTCAATTTGATTATTTACGAGATCAAGGGATAGAAGTTATTTACTTACCAAGAACGCCAGAAATTTCAACAACACGTATTAAAGAAGACTTACATGAGTAATGATGTAAGTCTTTTTTAGAAGATGATGTCTCTAGTTCTAAAATTGTATCTTGTTCATATACTATTTGTATGATAGGAGGATCATATGAATAGGGGAGAAATATATTATGCAGATTTATCACCAGTTATTGGAAGTGAGCAAGGTGGATATAGACCGGTTTTGATTTTACAGAATAATAAAGGTAATAAATATTCTACAACAGTTATTATTGCACCTATTTCTTCAAGAATGACAAAAAATGATTTACCAACTCATGTGATTATTGAAACACCTTTTTTAGAAAAGAAATCTGTTATTCTTTTAGAACAGATACGTACAATTGATAAAAAAAGAATAGATGAGCGTTTAGGTGTATTATCACAGGAGTTTATGGAGAAGGTCAATCAAGCTATTAAAACAAGTTTAGACATTAGATAAGAGATATGGTATAATGTTGAAAATTAAGGAGTGGTTAAGTTGAAAATAAAAATGATAAAAGAAAAAGCAAGGCAAATTCAAAATATGAATAGAGCTCAATATATGCGTATTTTGTTTATGATTGTCTTACTTGAGTTAATACCAGATATATTTAATGTTGGGGACAATATATTATCTCGTTTATTATATCTTATCATCAGTATTGCTTTTTTAACGGTTTCACATGGCTATATTGTAAGTTCGTTAAAAATGGTAAGAAATCAATCTCAGACATTAAAAGATGATGATGCTTTTGTAGGATTCAAACGTTTTAAAGAGTTGTTTTCTACATATGTATTAATGAATATATTTATGCTTGGTGTTTTATTTATAGCTATTTTTATTTTATTCGTAATTATAGGAATGTTTATATCTCATGCATTATCACAGGGTATTATAACTGAAATGTTTCTTGCAGGAAACTATGGTTATATTTTAAGTTATATTTTAGAACATTCTCCACAAACATTATCAATGTTTTTATTATGTTATTTATTATTGATTGTGCTTGTATTTTTGATATCTTCATATCTTTTTGCAGTACCTTATCTATTAGAAAGATATCATTTAACAAATCTTAAAGCATTAAAATCTTCATTTTCTTTAATGAAAGGACATATTTTTGATTATTTTAAATTATATCTTTCATTTTTTGGATGGATTTTTTTAATGGCAATTATTCAGAGTGCTTTTGCTGAATTGTTATCATTTATACCTGTGTTAGGTTCATTAATTGCAGCAATTATAACTGGAATCATTAGTATCTATAGTTATTTGCCTCGTTTTCATTTAGCACAGGCTATTTTCTTTGAGGAACTGGCTTATCATCGTTATGAACAAACAAATATGAATAATGGAGATGAACAATATGTTTAATCAATATTTTACAAGAAGAGTTCCAGCACAGGCTAAATGGATGTTTGTACTTGTGATATTACCTCTTTATCTCTATTGTGGTTCGTTGATTTTAAGTGCATTATTTAAATTTGTGATTATACAGTTTCAATTAGAATTTGATTATAATCAGCTGAATGCCTACTTAAATCTTATTTTTGATGGTATTTTATTAGGATTGGCAGGCTGGTTATTAAAAGATAGTATGCTAGAACAATGGCGAGATTTTAAAAAGAATTTAAAACAAAATCTTGTAGAAGGTTGTGTTATAGGTGTTCTACTTATCTATGCATGTCAAATAATAGGTGGTTTAATCACAATGGCTTTAGGTGGAAATCAGTCGAGTGAAAATCAGCAATTTATAGAATCTATTACAACTTCTTATCCGGCTTTAATGATTTTTGTTTCTTGTGTTTTAGCACCTATTTTAGAAGAAATGTTATTTAGAGGTATTGTCTTTGGCTGGATTTATGAATGGAATCCCAAAATGGCTCATTTTGTTTCATCGTTTATATTTGGTTTTATTCATATAATGAGTGCTGTCTTTAATGGAAATACAGCGGAATGGATACAGATTTTTTCATATTGTTTTATGGGATTTGTACTTAGTTATTTATATGAAAAAAATAATAATATTTATGTTCCTATTTTGTCTCATATGATGAACAATATGATTTCTATGTGTATACTTTTATTATAATTGAGGATTTTTGTTGATCAAAGATCCTTTTTTTATAGATAAAAAAAGAAACCTGACGGTTTCTAAATATAATAAATAATTGTACCAATACCTATACCTAAAAGCATACCACAGATGACATCACTTAAAAAATGAACAAAGAGATAGATTCTTGAAAGTCCTGTTAAAAAGGCGAACAAATAAGCAAGAATACCCCAAGATGGATAGAAAAGAAAGATGATAGTACTACATGCAAAAGCAGAAGTTGTATGACTTGAAGGAAAAGAAGAATCATGAGGAGTAGGAATAAGTAAAGGAATATCCGGATACAAATGGCAAGGACGGTGTCTTTGAACAAGGGATTTAATAGAAATTTGAGCAATTAATGCTGAAGCAATCAATGCGATCAATAGATGTATTGACATGGAATGAGAATCAGGATTAATAAGAGCAATGATAGCTGTTAAAAGCCATATCATACCATAATTACCACAATAACTAATCCATTTCATCGCTTGATTTAAAATATGATGATGATAAAGTTGAGTCATATAAAATGAAAGTCGAAGGTCACTACGATGGATATTACGAAGAATGGTTTTCATTGTCAGAATCTCTCCTTAAAATATAAATAATGATTTTGATAAAACTGATGAGGATAATTTGAAAAATAAAGATGTTGAAAAGTTGTATGCCATCTATAGAAAACATCTGATTATGTATAAGATAATCCTGATAATTTGGGATAGCAGGAATAAGAGTGTGTAAACTGTTAAAGAAAACTCTAAAACATGATTCAATCATAGCGTAATATCCTTCAAAAACAACTGTAATTAATTTAAAAAACATATTAGGATTTTCAAATTGAGGAAGCAATGCTATATAAATAATAATACCGACAAAAATAATTAAAAATGAAGTTGCGATAATATAAATGAAATTAAAAACAAAATCAATCCATGAAAAAGATGTTTCTTCCTCAAATTCATCTTCGTCGTCAATTTCAATTTCTTGTTGATGAGTTTCTTCAATCAAAGATTCTGTATTTTGTTTATGATTGATTTGAGATAATAATGCAGTTAATTCATCTTCTTCATCTGGATTCAAAGAAGAAAAAGATTTCTGTGTCGTTTGTAATGGTTCTTTCTCATTTTGAGAAACAAGATTTTCCACTGGATCTTTAGATAGTGTATCATGAGGATCATTTTCATCATCAAAACGGAAAGTTTTTCTAGAACGTGTTTTTTGCATATAAACACTACCATCTTTGACAACTGGTTCATTTAAATGGGCTAAATGATAAGCATAAGTCTGATTCACAATTTGATTTAATTGAGAATCATCTGGATAATCTTCTGCCCATTTATTTTTTACAGAATCCAGTTCTTTTTTTGACATATGTTTATGCATTCCTAAAAGTGAAGAATACATATCCATTTCATTATATCTATCAAATAACAAGGTATTAAATACCTCAAACAGGTTATGACAAGTCTGATAAGATGTTTCTTTTTCATAGCTACCAGCGGCTTTTAAATCTTCACAAAATAGAATATTCATACGAAGCTGATAACTGGCTTTATTTAAAGCTTCAAATGAAGAAATAACTAATGTCTTTTCTGGTTTGATGTGAAAATGTTGGAGAACATTTTCCAGTATTTCTTTACCAGGTAAAGGCATACTGACCATATCACTACCTATGATATAATCGATTTTTTGTCTCAAATGAGCCATTTCTAAATATTTTATAGCATCTTTATAACGATGTGTTGATATCACAGCAATAGGGATGTTTTTTTGATGAAGATACTCAGCCAGTTCTAAAAATCCTTCTTTAGGTTTGATGCCTTTGTATGTAAGGTACTGTAACATTTCTCTTTCTATTTTAGCGTTATAAAGTCCTTCATTCATAATTTTAGCAACTGGGGTATCATTATACATTTCATACATGTTAGAAAGGTGATGATAAAAATCATCGAGTGAATAATCAAGATGATGACTCTCACAAAAATGGTGGGTGTAATTATATCTATATCGATTGAGGTCAAAAATAGTACCATCTAAAGGAATGATTACTAATTGAATGTCTTGAATAGATTGCGTATACATTATTTCACCACCTTTATGTGTAACATTATATCAAATATTATATAAATATTCCATTTAAATATCTTGATTTTTTATAAGCTTTAGTGTATTATATATAAGTCGATTATCTCTCCGTAGCTCAGCTGGCAGAGCATCTGACTCTTAATCAGAGGGTCCACGGTTCGATCCCGTGCGGGGAGACCATTTGAATAAATACGAAAAACGTTGATTTTATCGGTGTTTTTCGTTTTTTTATATAAATGAAATAATTAAAATGGGTATCTAAATTTGCCGGTTTTTTGTTTTTTTATCGATTTTTAAAGGGTCAAAAAGGGTCAAATGGTAAAAAAAGGTAGCTAACTAATAATTTTAGCTGCTTCTCCTTGCTAATTTTATTGACTTCTTTGCATATTTGATATACCCCTTTTTTATTAATTCAAAGCATTGTGTGGCTACTATGTATGAGTTTTCGACAATATTTTTACATAATATTAAGATAAAATTTATAGAAAAATGATTTATATCATGATTGATTTTGTTAGAATAAATATAGCTATTATCAATCATCTTTTGTCAGTTCTTTTTGATAGTAGCTAAAAAGAATGCCTTATTTCAAACAGATTCTCACTATCTCATGTTATTAAATCAATCTCTTAACACACTAAGGCAATAAAAAATCA
>CALVFK010000117.1 GCA_944326805.1 uncultured Massilimicrobiota sp.
CGAGTTGACGAGCAGCTTGAAAAGCTTCATCAGTAGACACAGTCATTATTTGATCATAAATATGCGTATCTAGTGTTTCTGGAATAAAATTAGCTCCAATACCTTGAATCTGGTGAGGTCCAGCCTGTCCTTTGGAAAGAAGGGGAGAATCAGCAGGTTCAACAGCAACAATCTGAACTTGAGGATATTTTTCTTTTAAATAGTGACCAACACCACTGATTGTTCCACCAGTTCCTATACCTGCCACAAAGATATCAATTTGGCCATCCATCTGCTGATCGATTTCTGGACCAGTAGAAAGATAATGGGCTTTAGGATTGCTTAAATTGGTAAATTGGCTTGGAATAAAACTGTGAGGAATATCTTTTGCTAATGCTTCAGCTTTCGCAATCGCGCCACTCATTCCCTCTTTACCCGGTGTTAAAACAAGCTTTGCTCCATAAGCTTTCATTAATTTTCTTCTTTCTTCACTCATGGTATCAGGCATAACGATGATCACTTTTAAACCTAAAGCACTACCAATAGCGCATAAACCAATGCCTGTATTTCCACTTGTTGGCTCAATAATTGTTGAGTCTAAATGTATTTGACCCGCTTCTAACGCATCTAATAACATTCTTTTAGCAACACGATCTTTTACACTGCCAGCTGGATTATAATATTCCAGTTTTGCGAAAAGATGAGCCTGTGTTTCTTCTAGCTTTTCGATATGATGTAATTGTAAAATAGGTGTTTGTCCAACCATATCTTGAATACTATGATAAATCTTCATAAAATCACTCCTTTATTTTGTTTCATTATAAAAAGTATAGTCAAAAAAAGCAAAGAATATGATAAAAGTTTTATTATGGAAAATGGAATATTCTTTACCAAAAGTGACTAATCTATGTTATAATGAAAAAACACAGAGGGAGGGATAAGAATGATTTGTTATGATAAAAATGATATCAAGGATTTAAGAAATCATGAAGATCAATACTACATGCCAAGTGCATTATTTGATACAATGCAGTATAAATTGGTACGTTTAGAAGTGAAATGGGCTTATGTTGCCTGTTTAAATGTGATGTTAAAAAGTCCATTATATGATAATAGTGGAAATGCTTATATTCGTGATGATCACCCACAAGTTATCGAAGTTTTAAAAGATTTGGCACATAAAAATGTTGATCAAGCGAAAATTGATGGATATCTTCAAGAATTAGAAGATTGTGGACTTGTTCAAAGAGAAGGTAAAAATATTTATTTGAAAAAAATTTCAAACATTTTCTAGGGGGCTGTTATGTTTCAGTTGATAGTGAAAAAAACGATTCCTGATTATCAATCAACACAGACACCAGAAGTTAGAGAAAAATATGGAACACTTTGTAGTGTTCTTTCTATTATATGTAACTGTATTATGGTGATTTTTAAATTATTGTTTGGGTGGATAACACATTCAGTGGCCATTCAGGCTGATGGCTTTAACAATCTTTCAGATATGGGAAGTAATTTAGCAACTCTGTTTGGTTTTAAACTGGCAGGGAAACACCCAGACAGTGACCATCCTTATGGACATGGACGTTATGAATATATTGCAGGTTTAATTATTTCTTTTTTGATTCTTTTGGTGGCTTTTTCCTCATTAAAAGAATCTGTGATGAAAATCTTTGAACCAGAAACATTATCTTTTACATGGGGTGCTGTGATTGTTTTGATTGTATCTATTATGATTAAATTATGGATGGCAAGTTTTAATAAAAAAGCGGGGCATTTGATTGATTCAACATCTTTAAAAGCAGCTTCACAAGATAGCTTAAATGATGTTTGTGCAACACTGGCTACATTGGTTTCCTTATGTTTAAGTTTAGTGACTGATTTGCCTGTAGATGGTGTCATTGGTGTTATTGTTTCAGTGGTTGTGTTTAAATCTGGAATTGAAATCTTTAAAGATACGGTTGATCCATTACTTGGGAAAGCACCGAATAAAGATTTGGTTGATGATATTTATCACTATGTATTATCTTTTGATAAAGTTTTAGGTATTCATGATTTTATGTTGCATGATTATGGGCCAGGACGTCAGTATATGACTTTTCATGCAGAAGTGGATAGTCATGAAGATATGATGGAAGTTCATGATCAAATTGATGTGATTGAAAGGTCTTTATTAGAAAAATATAATATTTTAACGACGATTCATATGGATCCTATTGATACTCATGATGCTTTAACTAATGATTTAAAACAGCAGGTAGAAAAGATTGTGAAAAATATCAATGAACAATATAGTATTCATGATTTTCGTTTGGTAAAAGGACCAACACATATGAATCTCATTTTTGATGTGTTATTACCAGCTGATGATGAGGTTTCACATCATGATATTAAAAAACAAATTATAGGAGCAGTTCAAAAAATAAATAAACATTATTTTTGTGTGATTCAAATTGATCATGCGTTTTTATAAAAAAGTGTTTGACAAATCTTTATAGAAACGCTAAGATATTGTTAACAACAGTGAAGAGAAGAGTAGTTTATGATGATTCGATAGAGAGTTCTTGGTTGGTGGAAAAGAATGATGAAGCATAAATGAAGATGGTCTTGGAGTTTCATTAGTGAATGATTAGCTAATGGCGGGTGTACCCGTTATCGTACTAGAGTATGTTGGTACTCGAAGAGGTTGTTGTAGTGATATAACAATGAATTAAGGTGGTAACACGGGTTATAACTCGTCCTTAGCGGGACGAGTTTTTTTGTTGATAGGAGGGATTAGATGATTGAATTAAAACATATACAAAAAGTTTTCCATACAGCTAAAGGAGATATTCATGCCTGTCAGGATGTGAATTTAACGATTCAAACAGGGGAAATCTTTGGTGTTATTGGTTATAGTGGAGCAGGGAAATCAACACTTGTTCGTATAATAAATCAGCTTGAAAAGCAGACAAGTGGTGAAGTCATTATTGATGGAGAAGATATTTCTTTATTGAATCCAAAGGATTTAAGAAAGAAAAGAACAAAGATGGGGATGATTTTTCAACATTTTAATTTGTTGTGGTCAAGGACTGTTCAAAAGAATATTGAATTACCATTAGAGATTGCGGGTGTTGATAAAGAAATCAGAAAAAAGAAAACCAGAGAATTGATTGAACTTGTCGGGTTACAGGGACGTGAAAATGCTTATCCAAGTGAATTATCTGGTGGACAGAAACAACGTGTAGGGATTGCTAGAGCTTTGGCTAATGATCCAGGTATTCTATTATGCGATGAAGCAACGAGTGCATTAGATCCAGATACAACAGAACAAATTTTAGATTTATTAAAAGATATTAATCGAAAACTGGGGATTACGATTGTGATGATTACTCATCAAATGGAA
The DNA here is from genome assembly GCA_944326805.1 of uncultured Massilimicrobiota sp. Lineage (GTDB taxonomy): Bacteria > Bacillota_I > Bacilli_A > Erysipelotrichales > Coprobacillaceae > Allocoprobacillus. The sequence goes on from CALVFK010000117.1 coordinate 3,362, forward strand.
GTTGTACAAAAAATTTGTCATCGTGTCGCTGTGATGAGTGAAGGGAAAGTTGTTGAAGTAGGACGTGTGAAAGACATTTTTGAACATCCTCAACATACTGTGACAAAACGTTTTGTGAGAGATATATCAAGCAAAATTGATGATGATAAACAAAATGAAAATTTAAAAACGATTTATCCAGATGGTATTTTATTGAGATTAACTTTTGATGAAGATATTTCTAGACAACCGATTGTTTCTCGTGTCATGAAAGAAACAACATTAGATATTAGTATTGTTTCTGGAAATCTTACCAATACAATTGATAGTTCTTTTGGCGTATTAATTGTTAACGTTTTAGGTGGAACAAAACAAGATTATGATCAAATCATTCAAAAATTTCAAGACTATCATGTGATTGTGGAGGTGATATAAGATGAGTGAATTTTTCAGTCAAATTGATTGGGACGCTATGATTGTTGCTATTCAGGAAACATTCATTATGACTATTATTTCTTTGGTTATTGCAGTTATACTAGGTTTTATATTAGGAATTATTCTTTATATCACAAAAGATGATGGACTTTATCCTCAAAAAATTGTTCATCGTATCCTTGATTTTATTGTCAATTTATTTAGAGCAATACCATTCATTATTCTGATTTTCTTGCTTTTGGAAATCACTTTGATGACAATGGGAACAATGTTAGGTGTGAAAGGTGCTTTACCAGCATTGATTGTTTCCAGTGCCCCATTCTATGCCAGAATGTGTATGATTGCCTTAAGTGAAATTGATAAAGGAACGATTGAAGCCAGTAAAGCTATGGGAGCCAGTAACTGGCAGATTATTATGAAAGTCTTGATTCCCGAAGCCAAACCTGCTTTGGTATCAAGTATTACAGTGATGGGAATATCATTGGTTGGTTATACTGCTATGGCAGGATGTATAGGAGCTGGAGGACTTGGAAATTTAGCCTATATGTATGGTTATGTTAGACAGAATATGCCAGTCATGTATACAGCAACATTCTTTGTTTTGGTGATTGTGTTTATGATTCAGATTATAGGTGATCTGATTGTGAAAAAAATAGATAAGAGATAGGGAGGAAAACATATGAAAAGATTATTAACAGGAATTTTCGCATTATTTTTAGCTATTGGATTAACAGGTTGTGGATCAGCAGAGAGTGAAAATACGCTAACCGTTTCAGCCACATTAGATCCTCATTCTAAAATTCTAGAGGAAGCAAAACCCATTTTAAAAGAAAAATATGATATTGATTTAGAAATTAAAGTATTGGATGATTATTATATTTTTAATAAAGCATTAGATGCAGGAGAAGTAGATGCCAACTATTTCCAACATCGTCCTTTCTTTGAAGGAGAAGTTGAAGAACATGGCTATAAAATTGTGGAAGCTGCAGGAATTCATTTAGAACCATTTGGATTCTATTCAAAAACAATTGATAGTATTCAAAATATTCCAGACAATGCAGAAGTCATTATTTCTAATTCTGTTGCGGATCATGGAAGAATTTTAGGTATCTTAGAAGATGCTGGAGTGATTGAATTAAGCAAGGATGTGGACCGTCTTGAAGCGACAACAAAAGATATTGTTTCTAATCCTAAGAACTTAAAATTTACAGAAATTAAACCAGAATTATTAGGAACAACTTTCCAAAATGGAGAAGGAGATTTGGTTGCGATTAATGGAAATTATGCCCTTCAAGCTGGATTAAATCCAATGAATGATGCTTTGATTATTGAAGAAGTTGATGCAAGTAATCCATATGTCAATATTGTGGCTGTTCAAGAAGGACATGAAAAGGATGAAAAGATTCAAGCTTTAATTGAAGTTTTAAAATCAGATGAAATCAAACAATTTGTAGAAGATGAATATAAAGGTGCTGTTGTCATGGTAGACTAATAGATGAGCCATCTCATCTCATCTCATAGCATAAACTTAAGATATAGTCTTAGGTTTATGCTTTTTTAATTATGAATGTAGATATAATCTACAATATATTGTCAATTATTTATTGATAATATTGGATACCTAGTGTAAAATTTCAAGTAGAAAGAGAAGTATATCTCTTAAAGAGTTGTCTAGAACAACACCTAGTGATCATACATGAAGTATGATGACTCCTTGAAGCGGTCACATTGTGCAAATATAAATCATATTTAATATGATTTACGAAGACGTGGATACAAAGGTATCCTTTTTTTTTTGTTGTTTTTTATATCGAACTTTGACTGAACTGATTGAAATATCTTA
>CALVFK010000118.1 GCA_944326805.1 uncultured Massilimicrobiota sp.
TCCTTGAACATTATCCTTCATATTTCCACACAATAATGTCCCACCTGTTGCTTCAACAATCTCTTTTATCAACATAATTTTACCTCATTTTTAATATATGCACTATTATAGCACCTGTTGACAAGGAATGCTATGATTTGAGTGTCTTTAAATAAAAAAACAGCTACGTTTGTAACTATTTTTTTAAATACTCTGATTCTAAAATATCTTTATGACGAGATTGGTAATAAGGCATGGACATTTTTGTTTCATCAGATAAATATTCATTATAATCAATCATCCCATTAAAAATACGATAAAACTGATAAACATACATAATGCCTCCACAGCTTATAATACGTTGTCGAAAAGACTGTATAATCTTTTCATAAGAAAGTGATGTATCAACATACAAGAAGATTTTAGGTCCAACCCTTTTGACAACTTCTATCGTTTTAATAGCTTCAATAGGTTCATGAGACAACCATTCTAAAATACGCTGATATCTTGCTGAAACAAGAACGACAATCATTAAATATAATCTCCTTGTCCATCAAAAAATAATCTTTGTTGCTGTGTTCCATCAAAATCCATCACAACAGCATAACTATCTTGAGAATATAAAGACACACTCGTTTCAACTATCAGCTTATCTCCAACAATATATCCTATTTCTACCAAGCCATTATAAATTGTTTTTTCTTCTTGTGTTTTCAAGTCATATCTTTCTACACTACCATCCATTGACAAATAGAATAAATAGCGATCATTCATGTTGATAAAAGACGCAACAAGTTCTTTAATGACAGTCACTTTCTGACTCTCGATATCAAAAGCACAGATACCTTCAGTCGATAAATAATAAAGTTTACCCTGTGAATAAATCACATTATGAAATGTTCCACTTAACAGTTTTTCATCATTTTTTCCATCTTTACGTATACGATATAGACCATCTTTAGATAAATAATAAATCATATCATCTACAACATTAATACAATAGGTTGGGCGATCATTCAGTTTTGTTTCTTTTTTGCTTTCTAAATTATAAACATAAAGAGATTCCTGATCTTCATCTAACTGATAATATAATTGTTGACCAACCAAACAAGGATAATAAATATCTTTAGAAAGAATCGTTTTTTGATTTTGACCATTTGTTGACATTTCACAAAAATGATTATTTGTATCTGTATAATAAATGGTATCATTATGCACAATCAGATTCTCACATTTTTTAGACAACAATGTTTTTTGTTGATTCAAATTTTGATCCATTAATATAAGATTTCCCTGTAAATCACATAAATAAAGATTCTTTCCATCAAAGTATGCCTGACCATTTTGATTTTGATTTCCTGTCAAACTAGATTGATCTGTTTGACCCGAAATTGTCATCTCTTGACGTGGTAATGTTGTTTTTGATGTTTCAGGTGTGATAGAAGGTCCATGTTCAATATATTCATATGACAATACCGATAAAATCACTAGAACAATGACACTCACCAAGACAACAACTTTATTGACCTTTTGATTAACAGGTATATCCTTAAATGTTTTTTGATTTTCATTATGATCATTATCTTCATCATGAAACAGAGGTTCATAATAACCTCCAATATCATCTTGAGATGCTTGATGAAGCACTTTTCCACATGTTGGACAATAAAGATCATCATCTTGAATCAGATGATGACAATAAGGACAGTGCTTTATTGGACATCCACAATGTGGACAATAATTCATATCTTCATTGACTTCATTTTGACATCTTGGACAAAACATATCTTCATCTCCCTCATCCTATTGACGTGGATTTTCCTGTTCATCAACAACTTTATAATCCACATCAATGACATCTTCATTTTGGTTGGAATCTTCCTGATATATTGATTCATAATAATGACGATCATCATCATCTTCATATGTCTGACGACGATGTGAAGAAAACAATTTTCTAATCAGCCAGATCACCACAACAATACCAATAACAGCCATGAGTATTGGTAAAAACAATCTTAATGCTAACATGAATAATACCAAAACACATAACAAATAGATAAAATTATATCCCATAACATTTCTCCTTTTGCGATATAGTCTATATGATAAATATAAACTATAAATGAACTGTTTCTTCATCTTCGTGCCAGACAAACAAATAATAAACCGGCACTTTTAATCCCAAAGCAAATTTTTCAACAACCTTCAATGACACATTACGACGTCCTCTTTCGACATCGGATACATAGTTTTTAGATAATTGACAACGAAATCCTAGTTCTTCCTGTGAAACATTTTGCATCAAACGTAATTCTTTAATTCTTCTGCCAAATCTTACATTAATATTTTCCATAACTATATGTTCTCCATTTGACGTATTTTTTGTGCTTCCTCTTTAATCTTTTTAAAACGATGATGCAAGCCAGATTTACTAATGGTCTGTCCAGTTTGTTGAACATAGGCATCTGCCAGTTCATTTAATGTTAATTCTGGATTATCTAAACGCAGCAGTGCTACAGTGCGTGTTTTATCATCTAAAATTTCTATTCCTACTTTATCAATAATATAAGCAATATCTTCAATTTGAGAAGTTGATGCACTCATCGCTTTCACTTCATTAGCTATATCACAATTATTCCATCGATTCACTGTATTAGCCATTGAACGATCAATACGTGTCATTTCAAAATTCATAACCGATTGAGAAGCTCCAATCGCTCTTAAAAAATCACCAATCTTTTCTGCTGATTTTAAATACACAACATATTTATTACGTCTTTTAATCATTTTAGCATTCAAGTCATAATGATTCATTAATTCCATAATAAATGAAGCATACTCAGGTTCATTGACACTCATTTCCAGATGATAATTTGATGTATCAGGATTATTAACACTCCCACAAGATAAGAAAACGCCTGCCAGATAGGCTCTTTTTTTCGTATCTGTTTCTAAAAAACGAATATCTGGAAAACTTTGCATCCCTATGCCTTCCATAAGATGTAAATCTTCTAATATTTCTCTGGCTTTAGATACTTTAAGTATATAAATATTATTTTTCTTTAATTTCATCTTTCTGGAAACTCTAAATTCAATATGAGGCTGATATAAATCTTTTAAGAACTTATGTAATTTAGATGCAATCTTTGCATTCTCTGTTCTTAAAGTTAATGATAACCCTGACTGATTCAAAGACAATGTGCCAATGATTTTAATCATTGCACATAAAATAGCTTTTTCACATTCTTGATCAAAATCATTGAAAACAATCTCCTCTTTGACGATTCTTGAAAAAGAAATCATCCTAAAACCTCCTTAATGATCAGCATCACGATGCCATTTATAAACTTGATAATATTGAGAATAATGTTCAGCAAAATAATTTGTAAGTGTCACTGAACGATGTTGTCCCCCAGTACATCCAATCCCAATAATCATCTGCATTTTACCTTCTTCTTCATATTTTTTGAGTAAATAATCATAGTATTCAATCGTTCTACGAACAAATTCCTGTGTTTCACTTTGTGACATCACATAATCATAAACTTCTTTATCATTACCTGTTAATTTTCTTAAACTTTCAATATAGAAAGGATTTGGCAAAAAACGAACATCTAACAATAAATCTGCATCTCTTGGAATACCATGTTTATAACCAAAGGAAATAAAAGAAACTCTAAAAACATCTCGATTTCCTTTATGAAAATAGCTTTCGAGTTTATCTTGTAATTTTGTTGGTTTTAATAATGTTGTATCAATCACAATATTTGCTAATTGACTAATAGGATCAGCCATTTCTCTTTCAAATTCAATTGCTTCAACTAAAGAAGAAGCGACATTACTAATCATTAATGGGTGAGAACGCCTTGTCTGTTTATAACGTGAAAGCAAGACTTTATCATCACAATCCAGAAAAATAACCGTTAAATCCACCCAATCCATATTAGACAAAATACGCACAGCTAAAATTGCATCACCTAAAGATACTGCCATAGCCACTTTAGAATATTTCGTTGAAGTACGCATTAAATCTCCAAACTCCTTTAATAAAGGAATAGGATAATTATCAATACAACGATACTCCATATTTTCAAAAATAGCCATCGCCTGCGTCTTTCCAGCACCTGACATTCCTGTAACCACAACAACTTCAATTTTATTCATACACACTCACCCTCTCCTTTTATAATATATCAAAAATCACATTATAAGTGTACTCTTTTCATAAAAAAAGAGAAAAGAAATCTCCCTTCCCTTTGACAATTATTTTAATAATGAAGCAATGTATTGTCCTGCAATAGCTCCATCATTGGCGGCCGTGACAACTTGACGCAATGATTTGTCAGTCACATCTCCTCCAGCAAAAATACCAACAACTTTTGTTTCTTGGTTTTCATCAACTTCAATATAACCTTTTTCATTGACAATGCCTAAATCCTTCACAAATTCTGTAATAGGATCCAAACCAATAAATGGGAAAATACCTTGTGCTTCAATCGTAGACAATTCTCCTGTATGTGAATCTTCAACAACCAATCCAGCAACCTTTTGATTGTCCACAACAATCTCATGAGGTTTCTTTAAATAATGCATTTCAATATTTTCTTTTGTTTGTAATTTATTAACCAAGTATTGATCGGCACGTAAAACATCACGACGAACAATAATATGAACATGACTAACAATATCACTGAGATAAATAGCTTCTTCAATAGCACTATTACCTCCACCAACTACACATACATCCTTATTCTTAAAGAATGGTCCATCACAGACAGCACAATATGAAACACCTCTCCCACTCATTTCTTCTTCATGAGGAATTCCCATATGGCGTTCTTTCGTTCCTGTCGCAATAAAAACATAACGTGTTTCATATGTCTTTTCACCAACATAAACAACTTGATGATCTTCATGGTGTTCAATCTTTGTCACTTCACCATATTCATATTTTGCCCCAAAAGAAAGACATTGTTCATACATTGCATATGCCAGTTGGGGTCCTTTTGTTATTAAACCTGGATAGTTTTCTATTTCAGCTGTTAAATTCATTTTTCCTCCAGGTGCCCCACCATCTAAAACAAGCACACTCGCTCCAGCACGAGATGCATATAACGCTGCCGTTAACCCTGCTGGTCCAGCTCCTACAACAATTAAATCAATCATTCTTCACTCACCCTTTCTATAAATGTTATAATGTCCTGCATATCGTCAATCATCAAATCAGGCTCTAACTTTTCTAGTATTTCATATCCTTTCGGTGTCCACTTAACACCTGCAGTATAAATCCCTGCATTCTTTCCTGCCATAATATCTGTCATATTATCACCAATATATAATCCTCGATCACACGATAAAGTCTGCATAACTTTCACAATACCTTCAGGATGAGGTTTAACATGTTGGACATCATTCATTCCCAAAACCATATCAAAATAATCTGTCAAATCAAATAAATCTAAACCAATATAGGCAGCTTGACGATATTTTGTTGTCACAACAGCTAAAGGATACCCTTTTTGTTTTAAAGTTTTCAA
>CALVFK010000119.1 GCA_944326805.1 uncultured Massilimicrobiota sp.
AGTATTACTGTATTTGTACAGATTTCACTAACTTTTATACTTAAAAACCCCATTTTAGTCTTTATCCCTTCAATCGCCCGTACTTATATCTTTACTGTTGTGATTAGTATAGTCGCACTCATATGCTTTGATAGAATGCAGACAAAGTATGAAGCTGATAAACATAAAAAAGAAGCAATTATACAGAATATGGTTAAAGAAGAAGAATTTATTCAACAGTTAGATAAACAACAATCAAAGATTAGAGAAATCAATCATAATCTTAATCATATTCTGACAATTCTTCAATCAGATTTACAACAAGGAAAATATAAAGAAGCGCAGGAATATATCGAAAAGAATTTAGATATTCATATTAAGGAGTATCAAGCATTAGTTCATACAGGTATGACTATGATTGATAGTACAATCAATCATCAAATATATAGAATGAAAGAACAAAATATTGAGTATGAAGAAAATATTACTAAGATCTTACATTTAGGTTGTATTGGTCCTGAGGATTTATCTTTGATATTAGGTTTGGCTTTAGATAATGCTAGAGAAGCTTGTGAGAAAGTAGAACATCAAAGACAAATATCTTTAAGATTACAAAGCAAACAAACACATCTTATTATTCATATTACAAATTCTATTCCTAAGGGAAGCCATCCTCACTTTCATAAAACAAGTAAAAAGGATAGTATTGCTCATGGATATGGAGTAAAAGTTATTAAAGAAATAGCTGAAAAATATCATGGTGATGTAAAATATGAAGTTCAAGAGGATTGTGTTGTTTTAAGAATTGTATTACAGAAATAAAAAATAAGACAGAACTTGTCTTATTTTTTATTCTCCAGGAATCTATAGAATATTCTTTTGAATTCTTTATAGCGTTTCTTGGAAACAATCAATAAACTATCATCTGACATATACAATAAGATGTTTTCTACTTTGATAATGTGTTCCATATTAACAATAAAACTTCTTTGTATTTTCACAAAGTTATAATCTAATAAAGCTTTTCTTAGTCCATAGGCAGCTTTTAAAGAACCATAATAAACACCTCTTGTTGTATGTATTTTATAGCTTTTATAAGCTGTTTCAAAATAAATGATTTCTGATAAACGAAAGACAATTTTTCCTTGTGAAGTTGGAAATACAAAAGCTTTATTCATATATTGATAATGTTTTATAGCTCTTTTTAATTCATATGAAAACAATGGTTCTTTTAATGGTTTTGTCAGATATTGAAATGCATTGACTACATAAGACTGATGAAAATAATTCATATGACTTGTCATAAAGATAATCATTGTTGAAAGATTCTTTTGATGAATCTGATGAGCCAGATGAACTCCATTGATATCAGATAATTCAATATCCAAATAAACAAGATCATATGGTTTTAAGTGAAATGCCTGTAAAAAATCTTTTCCTAAATGAAATGTATCAACTTCAATATCTACTGTTTCTTCATATACCTGTTTTAATTTTTCAATCTTTAAACATACATCCTGAAGATATAATTCTTCATCATCAACAACTGCAATTCTCAATTTTTATTCTCCCCATTCTTTAATAATTCTTTTTCTCTTTGTTCCTTTAAAAACTTCTCAAACAAAAGATGATTTTGAAACAATGTTTTTCGACTTGTTGGAAAAACTTCTCTTGATTTCAAAATAACATTACGATCCGTTAAAAAATCAATACATTTCATATTCACCAGAACACTTTGATTAACCTGCATAAACCATCTTGATTTTAATACCGGTCTTAACTTATAACGATTTTTCACATGAGCCATGAAATGCTGATCATCCACAGTTACAATTTCCAAATCATTATAATACGTTTCAAAATACTTAATTTCATCCACATTAAAGATACGTTTACGCCCCAGCTCTCTAATAGGAATCACAAATTTTACATTTTGGTGTAAATACCAATCCATCAGATAATCAAAAACACTTTGAAATTGTTTTGTATCAATGGGTTTTAATAAATACTCTCTTGCTTTCACTGCAAATGCTTCATGAATATGATAATACTGATCACTGATAAAAACGACCTGGCAGGCACGATTTAGTTTTCTAAGTCTATATGCTGCCTCGATTCCACGATCATTTTCTACTTTCATTTCAATAAAAGCAAATTCATAACAGCGAAACCTTGTACTATTGAGCATATCTTGAATGGTTGAAAAAGTATACACATTCAATTCCATCTCTGGTTCATGAAAACATTCAATGATTTTCTTTTGAATTAAATTCAAATAATCAAGTTGATCATCACATACTGCAACATTCATAGTTTTCTCTCCCTTATCTTATTATGATTATATTTTTATTGTAGTCAATTTGCAGTTTGTTATCAGTCCATTTTTCTCCCGTTTTTGGTCACTTTTATGCCATTTTTTGGAAAAGTGTCGAAATAGAAATCATTGGAAAAGATTGTAAATTGATATCAATTTCCCTAAAGCAAATCTTCATAGTGTATAATACAGTTAAGGTGGTGAAATCATGAGCATTGGACAAAGACTAAAAACTTTAAGAAAAGAAGCAGGATTATCACAAAAACAAGTTGCAGAAGCATTAAAAATGTCTAAACCTATTGTTTCTCAGTATGAATCTGATCAAAGAACACCTTCAGTACCCAAGCTTATTCGTTTTTCACGTTTTTATAAAGCTTCTTTAGATTATATTTGTGAAAACGTAGATAAGAAAGATGAATTTTATGGTATTAAGGATTTAGACCAATAATAACAAGAAATCTTACAGTTTGACAAAACTGTAATTTTTTTTATTTATTTTTTTTGACGAATCGGTAAAATGGTTGCCCTTTTCTTGTCTTTTTTTTATTAGACATCGTTTTTTATCAAAAGATTCGCTATAATGAACTTGTCTTTAAAGAACCCTATTCATTCCTATACGAAAATGAACTCAAAAATATTAAAGAAAGGGATTTTTCTCATCAGCAACTCATAGAAAATGAATAGAAGATATAAATCATGTTGTGACTTAGCCTAAAAGAACCTGGCTTCTTACACATGTATTTATATATGATGCATCAAAAAGGACGGAGGAGTTTTCTTTCGTTCTTTTTTATATATGTATTTTTTCTATTTTTAAATGATCGGCTAAACGATCAAATTCTGGTTTATAATGTCGACTGGAAATTAAAATATCATCATTATCTAATATAATTCTTCGTCGACTTCCTCTTTGTATTTTATATGTTTTGACATGTTTTATATTTACAAGCGTACGCACATTAATCTGATAAAATCCATAGTCCTGAACCCGCTTTTTTAAAATTTCCATTTTCATACAGGAAATACGATAAACATCTTTTTCAGTATAAGCATAAAATTTTTGATCAACCATCTCAAAATAATAAATAGCTAAAAGTGGGATATAGTATTTATTATGATACTCATCATAGAGTTCTACTTCTCCTAAGTTTTCGGTAAACTGTTTTAAAAGCAATTGTGCCAGTTTTTTATTTTTGGGATGATACACAAGCTTTAATTCATGATGATTCATGTGTTCATTTTCATCATAGACAATCTTCATGCTTTCATCCCTCCCATATAAATATATGAAATGCATTTTCTTCCAAAAACACAAGATGAAGCTTCTTTGTTCATCTTTTATGACGAAATCAAATACATATTTGTCTAAATATTGTATATTTTTCTACATAATACGACACATTTCTACACGTTTTTTGCCCAAAAACAGCCATTTTTTGCACAAAAAAAGATCTCACTAGGAGATCTCAAATAAGGACTTCATATCTTCTAAACTCATACTTGTAATGCTTCCTTCATTGCCTTCTACAAAAGTATCCGCTAAGTTTTTCTTTTGCATCTGTAACTCCATAATCTTTTCTTCAATTGTATTTTTCATAATCAAAGAAAAGACTTGTACAGTTTCCTGTTGCCCAATACGATGCGCACGATCTGTCGCCTGATTCTTTGCTGACATATTCCACCATGGATCATAATGAATAACAGCCTGTGCACTTGTCAGATTCAAACCAGAACCACCCGCTTTTAAAGAAATCAAGAATAAGGTTGTTTCATCATTTTGAAACTGATCGACCATCTGTTTACGCTTTTCTTTAGGTGTTGAACCATCTAAAAGATAATAACTCACATGCTCTTTTTGGCACTGTTCCTCAATCAAATGCAATAGAGATGTAAATGAAGAAAACAATAATATTTTCTTATGGTTTTCTTTTAAAGAATGAATCAATTCCATGCATCCTTTTAACTTTGACGAAGGTTCTTGAAACTCTGGATATAATAAACGTGAATCTTGGCACAATTGTCTTAAACGTGTCAACATAGCTAAAATATCAATATGCCCTAATTTTTGAACATCCAACTTTTGTTGGAGAGATTGATTCACTTGAACTAAATTAGCAAGATACAACTTTTCTTCTTCCTCATTAAAATGCATATATAAAGTTTGTTCAATCTTTTCAGGTAATTCATATAAAACATCTTTTTTATTTCTTCTTAAAACAAAAGGTGTAATCATTTGTTTGAGACGTTCTTGTTTTTGTTCATTATGTTCTTTAACAATAGGACGTTCAAATTGTTCTAAGAAATAACTATAATGATAAAGATAATAAGGCATCAAAAAATCAAAAATAGACCATAATTCAGCTAATGAGTTTTCAATCGGTGTTCCCGTTAAAGCAAAACGTTGTTGAGCTTTTAAACGCTTGACACAAATCGCATTTCTTGTCTTAGGGTTTTTAATATTCTGGGCTTCATCAATCACTACTGTATGAAAAGATATTTTTTCATACCACTCAATATCCCTTCTTAAATAATCATAAGACGTAATCAACACATCATATTTTTCCTGATCTTTTAACTGCTTTTCTCTTTCTTCTTTATTCCCATAAACACAAAGAACTCTTAAACCCTTTGAAAACTTCATCAATTCATCCTGCCAGTTCAAAATCAAACTCGCTGGCGCAACAACCAAATGTGTTCCCTGTCCTTTTAAACTATCAAAATAAGTAATCATCTGTAACGTTTTTCCTAATCCCATATCATCTGCTAAAATACCACCAAAATGATAATGTTCCATCAACCTTAACCATTGATATCCCTTCTTTTGATAATCCCTTAAAATTGGCTGATAATGTTCGGGAACCTCAAATTCATGTTCCTTTGTCTGAAAATCTTCTATCCATTTTTTTAATTCTTCACTTCTTTGATAATGTAAAGATGTATCATCTTGCATCATCTGATCAATTTCAAATAAACGATAAGTAGGTATTTGAACCTCTCCACGCACAATATCCTGCATTGGTAATGATAAAGAATCTGTAAGATGATCCAAATCTTGTAATTCCTGGTTATCTAATGAAAGAATCTGTCCATTTTTTAACTTATAAAATTTTCTTTTTTTCTTATATGCTTTTAATATATCCATCAGTTCTTCTTTTTGAACATGAACACTTTGAATATCAATCGAAAGCAATCCATTTTGAAGATG
>CALVFK010000120.1 GCA_944326805.1 uncultured Massilimicrobiota sp.
GAAGGAGGAAAGAAGACTATGTGTGAAGCATTAGAAGAATTAGTGAATGAAGCCAAAAAAGAAGGTGAAGATATTGGTGAAAAACATGGACGAATTGCATCAATTATTGACATTTTAATGGATAAGTTTCCCAATATGGATTTACAGTGGGTATGGAAATGTAATGAAACACAGATTAAAAGAATTCAAAGTCATATCTTAACAAATATTAATTATGATGATTTCTACAAATTAATTCATTCATGATATCAAAGGGACTTTGAGTCCCTTTGATATGATAAAGAATCGTTCTTTAATATTGAAAACGAAATGAACTATAAGACTCAAAAGGATCAATATAAGTGAAAAGATATTTGGAAGTATTGAATGTATTAAAATTTATTGACGATGTATTTTTGAGTTTTTAAGGAAAAAAGTCATTTATTAAAAAATAAGAAGAATAAAGTAAAAAAACTTAAAGAGATAATTAATATCTTGTTGAGGAAGTTTCATAATAAAGATTTTGATTAAGTAGAAAGCTGTATTGAAAAATAAATAGAAAAAGATCATATTTTGTGGATATTGATTATGAAGTGTGGAAGAAATGCATAAACATCATTTTGTTGGGATGGTGTTTTTTAATTATTCACAATTATTGGCTGAAAATGGTCTTTATTTGTCGTAAAAGAGTGATATACTTATATAAAAAGGATGTGAGAAATATGCTTTGTTTTTATGCACAGTTTCAAGCGAAACATTTGACACAAGATAGGTTGATTGAGATGTTCTTGGATTGGCAGGAACATTCAAGGAATAAGATGAATGGTTTAAATTATGATGGTCGTATTCCTTTTCGATATCAAATTGATCATAAGGAGTTGAATATACAAATTTTTAAACAACAATATTTAACTCTTTATTTTTCTACTAAAGATAATTACAAAAATACTCTTTTTATTGTAGAAGTGATTTATGATTTTATTTATGAAAAGATACATTTACGTTTTTCTAAAGAAACATCAAATGAATCTCGTTATATATCAGCTATTTCTATACCAAAAATATTCAAAACAATAATAACATCATCTTATATTGAAGAGGATGTCTATCCTTTTACTTACCATGCGCATCGTATCAACAAAGATCAGTTAGAAGAAATTAAAACAGAGAAACCTTTGGTTTATATGCGTACAAGATGTATTAATGCTAATCGCTTGGCTACAGAACTTTTCGGGTTGGCACATGTTTGTTATTGTGTAGAGCAAAGTGAAGAAGGGTGCATAGAGATTATTGATGATCAGGAGAGTCGATTCTATCAAGTGAATAAAAAAGTTGCTTATCGTTATCAAATAAGAGAAATAAATGAAATAATAAGAAATATGACAATTCAAAAATATAAAGATGTTATGCCATCATATGATGCGTTATATCAAGGATGGCTCTATCATCAACAAAATTCAGCAATGAAGAACAGTAAAGAATATCAAAAAGAATTTCAAGAAGAAATTATTCGACGTCAACAAGAAATTAATGAATTAAAAGAGTTCTATCATTTGATGTTAGAAGATATAAAAGAACAAAAACAAAAGAATGATCAACTTTTACAAATTCAACAATGTCAAGGAACAGCATTATTACATATTGATGATATGGATAAAGTATTAACATATCGAGAGGTTTTATTGCGCTATCTTCAACATAAGGCACAAGAATTAGAAGCAACTCATGAGATTTATCGACGTTTAGATATTCTACATGCCATTGTGGAAAAGAATGGAGGAGAATTATGAAATCATTTTCAACGTATTTAACATTGAAAGATAAATTAACAATTTCACAATTTATTCAATCTTTATTTCAGGTGTATGGGATAGAATATCAAAATGAAGAGGATCATCAAAAAAGGATAGAAAATCATTGTTATGATATTTATCAATATCCTGAAAAAGGAAGTGTTGTTGTTCATTTGTATCATCGTATGGAATACATTTATAATGAAAAAGAAGGAGGATTATGTATTCATAATGATGGTTATCAAAAAGGATATCGATATATAGATGAATTGTTGTTGGATCATTTGATTAAAGATGAAGGAATACCTTTAGGGAATCAGCCCATAAAAATTTGTCATGAAAACTGTCAACAGATAAGACATATGTTAGAGAGGGATATGATATTACCGGTTGTATATATTGGTTATGAAAGAGTTGTTGATCCTTTTTATTTGGCTTGGCAGTTAAGAGGTATTGCATATGTTTTCTATGAAGAAAGTAAAGAGATAGGACAGTGGATGCAAAAGCATTGTCAAAAAGTTTATCCTCGTAGTCGAGTTATTATTTATTATTTGAATGGAGATTATAAAGCGTATAAATTTATAAAGAAGGAATCACAAGATCAATTACAACAGCGTATTTTACATCAGTTGATTTTATATTTAAAACAAAGGCAGTATGGTCATTTATATGATTTTCGTTATTTAGAAAAGAATTATCTGGATAGTTTAAGAAAGAGTGCCCAGGATTATGAAAAACAAATAATTGATCAATTAGGGGAAGAAATTGATAAGTTAGAAGAAGAAAAAGAAAAATATTGTATGCTGATTCGTGATTTAGAAAGTGAGTTAAGTGTCTTGCAGACACAAAATGAACTATTGGAAGAGGAATTATCTTTTCAAGAAAACTATACTCTTTTGGATAAAGGAGGTATCACAGAATATTATCAGGAAGAACAAAGAGATATTGTGTTAGATATGTTAGAAGATGATGTGAAAAAGAGTCGTATTGAAAAAGAAGATAGGGATTTATTGGAGGATATTTTGAATCAGAATCCTAAAGATGGGACAAGAGATGAATATTTAGAAAAAATATTAAGAGCATTGATTAGTGGTTATGATGTTTATAAGTTAAAGAAATATGGTATTTTTATGAAAGGGGATAAGAGTAAACATCATAGTGCTGTGTTTTTTGAAAATCCCAGATATCAATCAACAATATCTTCTACACCAAGTGATCAAAATGCCTGTCGTCAGATATATCGACAGTTTAGGAAATATTTCTTTTGATTATAAGAAATATATACGATCAATGTTATTTAAAGAAAAAATACATCAAATTAGTTATATATCATTAAGTATTATAAAAACCTCATAAAGAGAAACTTCTCATTTATGAGGTTTAATTTTTATTCTTGATTCATATTAATATCTTGTTTGCTGAGATATTTTAAATCCTGCATTTTTTCAACAATTTGTTTGGCTAAAAGTTCATGGAAATATTCATTTCCATCTACAAGATTATTGCGTAATAAACTACGAGGAATATAGCCTTTATCTAAATCACTTTTGTCACCATCAGTAGGTGTAATATCGGCATCTTTTAGACCGTTCTCTAACAAATAATCTCTAAATGATAAGAAGTGTTCTCCGTGTTCTTTTTCAAGCACAGCATTCATATCATTAACGATTTGAAATGTTCGTTTAGATGTTAAGGAAACGACAACATATTTTTTGATGCCTAACTGATTAAGTATTGCACGTTGATATGTAATAGTTTTAAAGATACTACCAGATTCATAAGGATCATAAGTTCCCGTAAAAATAACAGCAATTCCGTCTTTATCAAAAGTAGGAAAGTCAGCTGTAATACGTGTATAATCATCAATTGATATTTCTTCACCGGCTTCGTCTCTTGTGAAAGTATGAATTTCTTTTTCTTCATCATATTTTAAGATACCTGAAATTCCTTTGATTTCCACATTTGAAAAATTACTTCCTTTGTTTTTAAGAACATCTAATTTATCATGATCTTCATCATATAAAGTTATTTCTACTGGATCTGTTTGTGCAGGAATTGTTATATCATAGGCATATATCTTTGTTCTACCTATTCTAATAGCCATATCTATTGTTTGATCTTTTTGACCACCAAAAGTTTCTACAGAACAATTTGTAAGTTGTGATAGATATGTAGGATAGGCATTGGATTCAAGTGTTAGACTATCTCCAATACAATAAATAGTTTGATTATTTGTCGATTTGGAAGACACAGGTTGATTTTTTTGGAGGTTCTGATATTTTTGACTTTCATTACGTGTAATCAACGTATTATATCCAACAAGGGTTAATATAATACATACAAGAAGAATAACAATTAAAGGAAATGATAATTTCTTCATTAGTAGTAATAGTGATATGCACCAGAACCGTATTCTGCTTTTGTTAAAACACTTCCAATTACATTAACGTTACTACGTTTTAATAAATCAACACATTGAGCAGCATCTTTACGTTTTGTATCTTTCGCAGAAACAACAAATATTGTCCCATCAACAGCATTTCCTACTGGTATTGCATCAGAAATTGATCCAATAGGAGCACAGTCAATGATAATAAAATCAAAATTCTGTTTTAAAACTTTCATATATTCTTTAAAAGTGTCTGAACTTAGTAATTCAGAAGGATTTGGAACATGAATTCCTGCAGTAAGAACATATAATAGTCCAGAAAATGATTGATCATTAACTGTTTGAAAATACTCATCGTTAAAACGATGTGTTTTTCCGAATTCAATAAGAGCATCTGTTAAACCAGAAGAATTAGATAATCTCATGTATTTATGTAACATTGTTTTTCTTAAATCACAGTCAATAATCAAAACCTTTTTATATTTTGTAGCAAATATAAAAGCTAAATTCATTGATGTTGTTGACTTAGCTTCTCCAGGTTGAGAAGAAGTAATAGCAATTGATTTGATAGGATTATCTACATTGGAAAATTCAATATTTGTACGAATATGTCTAAAAACTTCTGTATAATCGAATTGTGATTGTTTCTTTGATTTTTCTAAAATATTTAAAGTTTTTCGAAACTTTTTCTTTTGAGCCATAAATTATCTCCTTTTAAATATCTTTTTGAAAAAAGATTGATTGATTTGAATCATTTCAACTTGTTCATTTTGTAGTATATGTAAAGGATTATCATGCATAAGTATTTTTAATGCTTGATAATCATATTTTTTAGAAAGTAATTGATAAATTTCCTGTAAACATGGAATGCGGTGTCCTTGACTGCGATGAGTGTCTGTTGCAATAACATGAACAAAACCACTATTCAATAATTGATAGGCATTATTTTTTACTGTTTTTCCATGTACACCAAGTAAACTTGAAGCATTGACTTGGATAACGTACCCATTATCTATCCATTGCTCAATTCTTTCTAAATTAATTCCATTAGGGAAATATCTTTCCACATGAGCAATGACAGGGGTATATCCTTGAATGTCTATTTCATAAAGATAATCTTCTACTTCATATTCTTTACCTAGTTTTTTTCTTACATCAAATTCCACAAGAAGATAAGATGTATTTTCAATAGGTATCAATAACTGATGATCTATAGCTTGAATGTAATCATGATTTAAAAATATGTTTCTTATTTATACACCATCTTTTTTTATTTATTATTATTTTTTTTTAGTTTT
>CALVFK010000121.1 GCA_944326805.1 uncultured Massilimicrobiota sp.
TCTTTCAACAATCCATAGCCAATATGGTATTATTGCGATTGATGGTA
Source organism: uncultured Massilimicrobiota sp. (assembly GCA_944326805.1). GTDB lineage: Bacteria > Bacillota_I > Bacilli_A > Erysipelotrichales > Coprobacillaceae > Allocoprobacillus. The sequence goes on from CALVFK010000121.1 coordinate 48, forward strand.
ATCATGAAAAATATATATCTCTTTCTACTCGTGAACTCTATCAAAAATACAATATAACTTATTTAAATGAAAACTTTGTATGTATTGATGGTCTTTTTAATATAATAGGACGAGAAGATGTCAGTTATCATTCTTCTCACTCTATAGAAGATATTTGTCAAAACATGGATTCATCATTACCAACTATTGTCTTAGATCATAATCCTCAACGTTACCAAGAAAACTTAGAGATTGCTGATCTACAACTTTCAGGTCATACTCATGCAGGACAAGTCTTTCCTGGTTCTATTGTTACTGGATTGATTTATGATAATGACTATGGTTTATTAACAAATCAAGATCAATCTTTGATTGTTTCTAGTGGTTTTGGATCATGGGGTTATCCTATAAGATTATTGACTCATTGTGAATATGTTGAAGTACATGTTTCATTTTAAGAAAAAATTTTTTTATGGTAGACTTTTGATTTCAAATAATATATCATATGAAAAGCGAGGTAAGGGTTATATGGTTATAGAATTAGATAGTCAATATGAAAACAGAAAAGAAATGATTGAAGGTATTGTAAAAAAGATTATTGAAGAACATCACATTGAAATATCTGAAGTATCTTTTGATAATTTAATTATTCATCTTTCTTTATGTCTTTCTAGAGAAATTAATGGAACTTATATTCCAACCAGTGAAAGTCAAATTAATCATTTAAAAAATCACGAATATTATCAAGTTTCTAAACAAATTGTGAATGAATTAGATCAACAATTTCATGTTGAAATAGATGAAAATCAAGTTCAATATGTTACAATGTATCTAGCAAATATCAATCTTTTAGATATTGATTTTAATTGTGAATTTGATTTATGTGATGATGAAACTGAAGATATTATTAATGAAACTATTAATCGTATCCAAAATGATCTTCAATTAGATTTAAGAAAAAATAAAGAATTTTATACAGGAATGACATTACATTTTTATCCTGCATTAGATCGTTTACAAAATAATCGTCAGCTTACTGATAATCCATTAAAAGATAAGATTCAAGCTCAATTTCAACTAGAATATAAATGTGCTGAAATCTTTAATGATATTGTGGAACAACACTATCATAAAAGATTTAATGAACATGAATTAGCTTATATTGCTTTACACTTTGGTACAGCATTAAAAAAATAAGGGAATTTCAAATGAAGTTCCCTTTTCTATTTATTCTAAACAAATGCATGTTTACGAACTTTAAAATAACAAATAAGCTGTGCTGTTAAAGTTAAAATCCATGAAATTGGATAAGAAACATAAAGTATAAATAAGCTATGATTCATTTGGAAAACTGTAAAAATCCAGATAACCCTAAATAGACAAGCTCCTGTTAAAGAGATAAGCATTGGTATCATGGAATAACCCATACCTCTTAAACTTCCTACAATGACATCCATAATACCACATAAAAAATAGGATGCACTTACAATACTTAAACGAATAAGACCAGATGAAATAACTTGTGGATCTGTTGAATAAATTGTCAATAAAATATTTCCTAATAGATATGCCCCAAATCCTAAAACAAAACCAATAACACTAACAACAGCTAAACATCTTACGAGAATTTGATTAACTCTTTGATAATTTTTAGCTCCCATATTTTGACTTGTAAAACTTAAAGATGTCTGATAAATAGAGTTCATAGCTGTATAAACAAACCCTTCTATATTACTTGCTGAAGTATTTCCTGCAACAATAATAGAACCAAATGAATTGACTGATGATTGAATTAAAACATTGGAAATGTTAAAAACCATACCTTGTAATCCTGCAGGTAAACCTATTTTCAACATCTTAATCAATTTATCTTTATGAAAATGTAATTTATCTTTTGATAATTTTAAAACTCCATCTGCTTGAATTAAACATCTCATGACTAATATAGCAGAAATACATTCAGACATAGCAGTAGAAATGGCCACTCCAGCAACTCCTAAATGAAATACAATAACAAATATTAAATTAAATATCACATTGATAATACCTGCAAATGTTAAATAATAAAGTGGTCTTTTGGTATCACCAACAGTTCTTAATAATGCAGCCCCAAAGTTATAAATCATAAAACCTGGCATACCAACAAAATAAATACGCATATAAAGTGTTGATAAATCAATAACATCACTTGGTGTCCCCATAAGCTGTAACATAGGTTCAGCCAAGATATTTCCAACAAATATCATGAGAATTCCACCATAAATAGCTGTACAGATCGCTGTATGTACTGTTTCAGATGCATTTTTATCATCATTAGCTCCACAAAATCTTCCAAATAAAACATTAGCACCAACAGATATTCCTATAAACAAATTAACCAATAAGTTAATTAAAGAACTCGTAGAACCAACGGCTGCTAAAGCTTCACTTCCTGTAAATCTTCCAACAACAATAATATCTGCTGCATTAAAAAGTAACTGTAATATCCCCGATAGCATCAATGGAACTGAAAAAATAATAATTTGTTTTAATAATGGTCCATGACACATATCAATTTCATAACTTCTACTCATCGTTTTCTCCCCTTTCCCTGTTTGTTATTATAGCACTCTTGTCTAAAAATAAGATTTCTTTTCTCTTTTTGAAATGAAAAAGATGAATTTCTTCATCTTCTTACTTACGTTTTAATATGAAATATAAGACATATAAAATCACACATTCTAAAAGACAGGCCAAAGTAACAATAATTGCAAAATAACTGATAATAGAAAGTGTTGGATTATGTCTATTAAAAGCTGTCACTACCAGAAAAACAATCATACTAACTAAACCGATGACTCTTAAATATTTAAAAAACTTATAATATCTCTCCGCTAAAAATTGATACTTTTTCATCTTTACTTACCTATACAAAAGCGTTTAAATAATTCATCTAATAAATCTTCTTTTGCTCTTTCTCCTAATATTTCTTTTAAACTTTCCCAGCTATCATATAAATCAGTGACAATTAAATCTGTTGGTATAGATTGTTCCATCGCTTCAATAGCGTTTTTTAATGATTGATTAGCTCTTTCTAATAATTGAATTTGTCTTGCATTCGCTAATATATCATCTTGTGAAGATGTAATCTTTCCTAATTCAAACATTTCTTTAATCTTTTGAATTAATGGCTCTATATCATGGTTCTTAGCACTAATCCCAATACCTTCAACATCATTAATTTGACCTTGATCTTTTTTATTTATAACAATTATTCTTTGCGTATCTTTTGATAATTCTAATAATTCCTGATCTTCCTTTGTTAATGGTTGAGAACCATCTAATACAAGCAATACTAAATCTGCTTTATGAATCAATTCTTTTGATTTATGAACACCAATATTTTCTACAACATCATTTGTATCTCTAATTCCTGCTGTATCAATCATATTTAAAACAATATGATCTAAACGAATTGTACCTTCAACAATATCTCTTGTTGTTCCTGCAATATCTGTAACAATCGCCTTATCTTCATCTAATAAAGCATTCAATAAACTTGATTTTCCAACATTAGGTTTTCCAATAATCACAGTAGAAATACCATCTTTTAATAAATGTACATTTTTAGATGAATCAATAATACGATTCATTTTTTCTTGTAATTGAACACTTCTAGGAAGTAGAGATTGGGCAGTTAATTCTTCTACATCTTCATATTCAGGATAATCAATATTGACTTCTATTTGGGTAATAATTTGAATAAGATCTTCTTTTAAATCTTCAATAAAATGACTGATATTTCCTTGTATTCCCTTTAAAGCTAATTGCGAAGCATAATCATTTTTAGCACTGATTAAATCACTGATTGCTTCTGCTTGTGATAAATCAATACGTCCATTTAAAAAAGCTCTTTTAGAAAATTCTCCATGCTCTGCCATACGGGCACCTTTTTTTAAACAAAGATTCAACACCTTTTGTGTAATAAAAATACCTCCATGACAATTAATCTCTACCATTTCTTCTCCAGTAAATGTTTTATGTCCTCGATATATATTCACTAAAACTTCATCAATTTTTTCATTACCATCTTTAATAAATCCATATGTAATCGTATGACTTGCTTTATCTATGATTTTTCCTGTAAAAAATTCTTGAACAAATGCTATACAATTTTTTCCACTTAATCGAATAATAGATATAGCCGCTTCTAATCTTGAAGTTGCTATTGCAACAATAATATCATCATTCATGAAATCATTTCCTTTCTTTCTCATATAGTATAACAATATCTTTTCAAAATATCTATGAAGATATAGAAAAAGGAAACAAAAAGTTTCCTATGTAATAGCACATATCTTTCTTGAAAATTAAATTTCACAATGTACCTAAAGTATTCATCTTAGTTTTGAAAATCATCTCTATACAACTGTTCTGTTATTTTTCCTTATTCTTAGTCATTTTGTATATATTGATTTAAAATAGTATCAATTTTCTGTCCATCATCTTGAAGAATCATAGCATGAATCAAATTATATGTTTTCCCATCTTTTAATTGAAAATAATAGTCGTATGTGTCCATTTCTGTTGTAAGATTTGATCCGGGAATTTTCATAAATCTTGTGACTTTTTGGACTTGAACATGATCAATCTGATCATAATGAACATAATGAAGTTGTTCTTTTCCTTTAAGGACATCTCTCGCATATTTTATTCTTTCTTTAAAAGTTTTATTATCAACATAATGAATTCCAGAATCATCAAACTCTACAAATAACTGACTGTGTGGTTGTATAGAAAAAATATTCATTTCACCTAATCCTAATCCATAAGCAATAATTTGAATGACTATAAATAGAATCATTGTTCCAACAAAAATAGATAAACTTCTATTAACACCATAATACATCACAACACCTAATAAACATGAAAGAATGACTTGAATAAAAATCTTTCTTTTTAATAATGAATTTGTTAATCTTCTTCCAATACTCACTTTATTCGTTGTTTTTTGAAAACCTAAATGACTCTCTAACATATCCTTTTCCTCCTTACATTTGATTTTCTTTCCTTTTCTGCCTTCATTGAACACTATAGAGTCACTTTGCAGTCAAGTCTTTTTTGAAAAAAACTGATTTTTATTCATTTTATTTCTTATAGCATATTTATATCATATTCTTTTTGACATATTTATCAACAGAAGTAATACCAACAACACTTTTTAGACATATTTTCTTTTGTAGTTTAAAAATCCCATTATTGAACCCTATCTATCTCAATGACTTTTATAAAATGCTATGATATAATGTAATCAAACAGAAAGGAAAGATCATAATGAAGCGTATCACTACAGGAACTGAAAATTTTAAAGAATTCATGGATAAGAACTATTATTATGTTGATAAGACAATGCTTATAGATGATGTCTTAAGTGATAAGGT
>CALVFK010000122.1 GCA_944326805.1 uncultured Massilimicrobiota sp.
TATTTACTTCACCAATACCGGCTAATGTTAATGGCATCATAATCATCCCTTCTTTATATTAGCATATGCTAACTCTTTGTTAAAAATATAAGTTAGTCGTAACTAACCACATCCTTAGAATACTCTTATTTCTTATAATTGTCAATATATAAAAGCAAAAAAGTAGCTATTTTCATATATTCATGTATAATAAAAAGTTCAAAGAAGAGATTTTATTTCTGTCTTTAAACTTTTATCTTTTTATATATTTTGATAGTTTTGCCAATCAATCTCATAAGTATTTCCTTCAACAAATAACTTCAATATCCCTTCTTCATTTGCTTGTGTTTTTAAGATAGGCATAGCCAGATATAATGTTCTTGCCTGGTCAACAAGAATACTACCTGTTTCTGAAATCGATTCATGATCTTCACTTTCTAATATGATTTGTGAACGAATAGTCTCTTCACCTATTTGATATTCACAATAAAGATACTCAAAAGGATCAATATCTAAAGATGATTGATTTTGAATTTCCAATGATAATACAACAAAGATTTGGTTATCATTTTCTGTAGGATGATAGCTATAGAAAAGTCCTTTTTGTGAGGGTTCAATACGTTCACTTTGTTGACAATCTAATAAAACAATTTGTGAATTTATACAACTAATCACATCACCTATTGATTTGACTTGAGAATCTTCATGAACATCTTCCAAAGAAAAAGTATATTGATACTCTTTTTGATTCATGACTTTTAAATTCATTTGAACATCTTTTTCGTTTTCATTTTTTGTAACTTCACAATAAAGATGAACATATCTTTCTTCTTGTGGCTTTAAAGTATCTGTTGTACTTAATTGTGTAAAATATGATGATTCAATCGCCAATTCTATATCATGTTCTTCTTGATCAAAATGCATTGTTCCTTGATATATATCATGAAGTTCATATTCTTGATCTGACAAGTTTTTCGTTTTCAATATCATATCAATAAAAATATGTTGTTTATCTATGGGTTGAAGATATTGATATGTTTTATTTTTATTTGTTGGTGCAATTTCGTCTGTCAGTGATGTTTTTATGATTTCAAATTCAAGTTGATCATCTATTGTATATGTTTGTGTTGTGTCAAGCGTTTCTATTGTTGGTTGTTTTGTAGTGGTGGCATTTGTCTTGGCTGTTTCAGACGATGTACAACCACATAACAATAATATCACCATAACAAAAATTATTATTTTTTTCATAAATATCAATCCCCTTTGACATTATTTTACCATAGATTTCATTATTCATGAAAAAAAACATTCTCTGAAATATAATTCATATACAACAAAAAGGCAAAATGACTTTGCCTTTACTCAATGACTCTCACTTGAATCACATGATCTAATTTCTTTAATTCCTCACAATCAACAACATCTTGTGTATCTATCATTGTATAAGCATATTCTCCTCTTGCTTTATTCACCATATTTTCAATATTAATATGCTTATTAGCAAACAATGTCGCAAACTGCGCTAACATATTAGGAACATTTTTATGAATGAGACAAATACGATACTTTGTTGTACGTGGTTCATGAACAGATGGTAAATTAACAGAATGAGTGATATTTCCATTTTCTAGATAGTCTTTCATTTCTTTGATAGCCATAACTGCACAATTATCTTCTGATTCTGGTGTAGATGCTCCTAAATGAGGCATCACGATAACATCTTTTTGATCAATAATATCTTCTGTTGCAAAATCTGTTATATACTTTTTGATTTTCCCCTTTTGAATCCCCTCTAAAACAGCTTGAGAATCTACCAGATCTGCTCTGGCAAAATTTAAAATACGCACTCCGTCTTTCATTTTCGCAATGCTTTCACGATTAATCATCGCCTTTGTTTCAGGAGTACTTGGTGCATGAAGTGTAATATAATCACATTCACTAAAAATCGTATCCATATTTTGAGCATTTTTCACCCATTTGCTCATACCCCATGCAGCATCTACAGAAATATATGGATCATAGCCATACACTTCCATCCCCAATTTGATGGCTGCATTCGCAACGTGAACACCTATCGCCCCTAGACCTATGATGCCTAGCTTTTTCCCTTCAATCTCTGGTCCTACAAATTGACTTTTTCCTTTTTCAACAAGTTTTCCTACTCCTTCTTGTCCTTTTAAAGTTTTCACCCAATCAATACCTTCTACTATCTGCCTTGAAGAAAGAAACAATGCACATAAAACGAGTTCCTTGACAGCATTTGCATTCGCTCCGGGAGTATTGAACACAACAATACCTTGTTGACTACATTCATCAATAGGAATATTGTTTACACCCGCTCCTGCTCTAGCAATCGCTAAAAGTGTTGGTGGGAAAGCATAGTCATGTAAAGAGGCAGAACGCACTAAAATACCATCTTCGTTGTCTATATCTTCTGCCATTTGGTATTGTTGACCAAATAAATCTGTTCCTACCTTAGAAATTTTATTCATTAATTTTATTTTATACATTCTTCTCACCCATTTTCTTCCTCAAATTTTTTCATAAAGGCAACCAATGTTTCTACGCCTTCTTTTTCCATAGCATTGTATATAGAAGCACGAATACCACCTACAGAACGGTGCCCTTTTAAATTTGTCATTCCTGCTTCAATAGATTCCTTCACAAACTTTGTATCCAACTCTTTACTTGGACAAGTAAATGTGACATTCATGATAGAACGGTTCTCTGGATCACTATGTGCCTTATAGAAATCACTTTGATCTAAATAATCATAAAGAAGTTTTGCTTTTTCTTCATTTCTCTTTTGCATGACTTCTAATCCCCCTAAAGAGTCTATCCATTTGAGTACCTCTCCTAATACATAAATAGAAAATGTTGGTGGTGTATTATACATAGAATCATTTTTAGCTAATGTATCATATTCCATTAATACTGGTATTTTTTCTTTATGATCTTGTATCAAATCTTCTCTGACAATCACTACACCCAAACCAGCAATACCCATATTCTTTTGTGCTCCAGCATATATCATACCATAATCACTCACATTGATAGGCTTTGACAAAATATTTGAAGACATATCAGCAACAATAGGAATTCCATGTGTATCAGGAACATATTTCCATTCAGTTCCATAAATTGTATTGTTAGAACATAAATGAACATATGATGCATCTTCTCTTATATTTAATTCATCCTGTGCTGGAATATGTTTAAAATCTTGGTCGCTACCATCATAAGCAATATGCACATCACCAAACTTCTGTGCTTCTTGAGCAGCTTTCTTTGAAAAAGATCCTGTTATAATATAATCTGCTTTTCCATTTTTCATCAAATTCAAAGGGATAGTTGAGAACTGTTGTGTCGCTCCCCCTTGAATAAATAATATCTGGTAGTTATCTGGTATATTCATAACCTTCTTTAACATAGCTTTTGTTTCATTAAAGATTTCAAGATAGGATGATGATCGATGACTCATTTCCATAACGCTCATACCGCTATCATGATAATTCAACATTTGTGAAGCAATATTTTCTAATACTGATACAGGTAATGTTGATGGACCTGCTGAAAAGTTATAAACTCTTTTTGTCATAACGACATCCTCCTTTATAAAATATGTTTTTATTATATGTGATTTATACAAATTTATCAATTATTTTTATAATTTTTCATAATTTGTAATAAAAATAATATAATGTTGTATACAATGCACGATATTTAATGACTACGCTTATAATATATTCACTTATTCCATAAAAAGAATAAAAAAAGATTAAGAAAATATTGTATCTTTACAACACTTATCTTAATCATCTGGATATATTCTTTCCATTGCCTCTTTGATATAATTTCCTACATCTTCTGGTTGATGAGCATCTGAAGCATAAATCAGTTCCACTTGATATTCTTTCAAAATACGAAGAAGTTCATCAGACAACCCTAAATCAGGATGTCCATAACGATAATAACAACCAACATTATTTTCTGCTTTCATATGATGTTGTTTTAAAAGAGTTGCCATTTTTTGATAGGTTAGTTTTAAATCATATGTTGGATAAATCTGAAATAATTTAATTGTATCGGGATGGGCTAACTGTGTAAATAAATCAGATTCGATCAATTGAAAGACTAACTCATAATATCTATGATAAATATCATCAACATCATAGCGATCCCATAATAATTCTCTTGAAAAACTCATATCATATAAAATACCATCAATAGAATGAATTGCCCCCACAATAAAATCAAATGAATATGAATTCAGTATCTCTTTGATCTTTTGTTCATATTGAGGGACATAGCAGACCTCTAATCCATATTTCACTTTCACAGGTAGATCCATCTTTTGAATATCTTTCATTAAATCAATATAATCACTGATATGATCTTTAAATTTCATTGTTTTATTTTCTAACCATGCCTTTTGAATATCATATACTTTTAAATCTTCATAAATAGACTCAAATTCAATAAAACGATGTGTATGATCTAATATCTGGATTTCATCCAATCCTTTTTGATGAGCAGCTTCTACAAACTGTAAAACATACTCCTTTGTCAGTGGTCCGTTTTCTAAGTGCATATGTCCATCTCTATATAACATATTCTCAACTCCTTTTTCTTATTATATGAAAAACATGAAAAAATGTAAAATGATAGAGTTGTTCATGTTATAATTTGGATAGAGGTGATTATAATGCAAGAATGGTGGAAAGAAGAAATTGTTTATCAAATCTATCCAAAGAGTTTTAAAGATAGTAATCATGATGGGATAGGTGATATTCAAGGAATTATTGAAAAATTAGATTATTTAGAAGATTTAGGTGTGACAATGCTTTGGATTTGTCCTGTTTATCAATCTCCAATGGATGATAATGGATATGATATTTCTGATTATTATCAGATTCATCCAGATTTTGGAACAATGGATGATATGGATGAACTCATCCAAAAGGCGAAAGAAAGACATATCAAAATTATTATGGATTTAGTGATTAATCACACTTCTGATGAACATGCATGGTTTCAAGAAGCGTTGAAAAATCCTGACAGTCCTTATCGAAACTATTATATTTTTAAAGAAGGAAAAAATAATCAACCCCCTACAAACTGGCGTTCTGTTTTTAGTGGTTCTGTATGGGAAAAAGTCCCTCATGAAGATCATATGTATTATTTTCATTCATTTTCTAAAAAACAACCAGATTTGAATTGGGAAAATCCTCAAATGCGTGAAGATATTTATCGTATGATTAACTGGTGGTTAGATAAAGGGATTGCTGGTTTTAGAGTTGACGCAATTAACTTTATAAAAAAGGATCAAAGTTGGCAAGATGGTCCAGTAGATGGTGCTGATGGTTTATCTTCATGTTTTGAATTTTCAAGAAATCAACCAGGAATTGAAGTTTTCTTTCAAGAATTAAGAGAAAAGACATTTGATGTTCATCAATGTATGACC
>CALVFK010000123.1 GCA_944326805.1 uncultured Massilimicrobiota sp.
ACAAGTGAAAAGATAAAGACAATACTCCAAAGACTAAGTTGTAACCCTAGAAAATGATAGGGAATAGGGATGGAGAAAAGAGACAGGAAAAGAAGATGGATGATTGTATAAAAGATAAGATAAATAAACCATTGTTTGATAAAGAATAAACTGCGTTGATATAAGGATAAACGAAGTTTAATGAAAGTATCTAAACAGATATACTGGTAGACAATCTGATAAAAGAGAAGACTCCAGATGATTTGAATGAGAATAAAAATAAGATAACGAAAATCAAAGAAAGGATAATGAAAAAGAATATAGGGTGTAAGTGTTGAGTAGAGGTGATTGATGAAAAATATCAGACAGCCATAAAACAGTGAAAACTTAATCCATTTCATCTAAATAAAGTTGTCCTTCTAAATGATAAATATGAGTATATTGAATATCTGGTAAGTAATCATGAGCCGCAATCATAATTGTATGACCTTGTTGATGTAACTGGTTGATGATTTGACAAAAGATGTGAATAGACTCCTGATCTAAACCACGCGTTGGTTCATCTAATAAAATCAATTCCTGCTTTTCCATGATTGCTTGAATGATTCCAGCTTTTTGACGCATTCCTACTGAAAAGTTTTTCAGCTTCATACGACTATGAAAATCTAGATGGAACTGTTGACAGAGTTCTTCGATATACTGTTGGTCATAATGATTGTTTAATGATGCAAGAAAGCGAAGATTATAGGCAAGGGTTTCATTTTCTAAGAATCCGGGATTTTCTATTAAAGCACCAATCTGTAAATCTTTTTTCTTTTCTATAGTTCCAGATGTGGGTTTTAAAATACCACAAATGAGTTTGAATAATGTTGATTTTCCAGAACCATTGATTCCATGTATATAAATGAGTTCATTGCCTTCTAAATGTAAAGAAAGTTGTTTTAAGACTGAATGTTTATGAAAGTCTTTATTTAAATCTTTGATATCTAACATAATGCCTCCTTAAAATAGTTTTGTAAATACAAGATGAAATAAAAAATTAATAAATACGGGTAAAGCTAGATAAAGAAAGTTTTTCTTGTGTCCAATCTGTAAATAAATAATTGTTGCTTCAATGAATGTGATAATCATATTAATAATCATAAACATGATAGTGATTCCTAAATCACTTGGAGCAATACTGCCAAAAAAGAAATAATAACTGATATAAATAGTGGCTGTGTATAGGATAGAAATCAGTATTAAAAAGAAATAGGCAGAGATATAGGTTGTTTGTTCATTGACTCTTATACGAATAGGTAATAATAATTGATTCATTCTATCAATCCATTGATAAATCATTAATAAAAAGACATTATTCATATAAACTGCAAGATAATGAGAATAAATTAAACAGATGGTATAAGTGTTTTTGCCACATAAAACAGGTGATGCGATAAGCATCGCAATCAATATCACAACAACTCTTTGATCTAATAGAGAAAACCATTTTCTAATCATGAGATTCTCTCCTTTTTAATAAGATTTGAAAACAGAGATAACAGACTCCAGCATAAATCAAAAAACAAAGAATATAAAGGGACCAGTTGGATAGTCCAAAAGGATTTTCTCTGACATGTTCTAAACCTAAGGCAACAAGATTGTTGATCTGTATAATAAAAGCACTGTCGGGATAAGGGAGATATCCTTGTATTAAAGCAGGGAATAAAACAAGCAGGATTCCAATAATCACACCACAACAGCGATAAACATATTTGTTGGTGATGCTGCTTTGTAAAGAAAAGATGAGTCCTGAGATTAATGCGTAACCAAGTGATGTTAAAAGTAAAAAGAAAATAAGGTTTAAACATTCATTGGTACATAATAATTGTGTTGTGATGTAATAACCCTCGGGATAAGTCATGCTTTGGAAATGGATGGGAGCTAACATGATATGACTGACTAATAATAATCCAAGCTGCAAAACAAGAGTTATCAAAAAAGTCAATAACATATTTTTGATGTAGGTTTCCTGATAAAATATCTGTCTTGTCAGACGGGTTTCAACAGGATAGACAGCGTGATTTTGATGCATGTTTAATACATCATAGGCCATGATATTAGGCAACAACAACATCATTAAAATAAAGATGAAGGGATTGGTTCCAATGCGAAATAGACTATAGAAGAATTCTAACCCGGCATTGGGATAAGCCTGTTGATAACCAGGTGAGGAAAATAGAGATTGTTGAAAACTATAAAACATGGAAATCAACATCAATATAAATATAATCACAATTAAAAATAATTTTTCTTTATAAAGAAATGCTTTCCATAAGGAACGATGTTCTTTCATAAAGTGCAATTCCTCCTTTCGCTTATTGCTGTTTTAGCTTAGCAGATTTATGCAAAAATAAGTCAAAAGTGTGCTAAAAATGCACAAGTAAGAGTAAAAGTGGCATTTTTTCTTTCAAAATAGATAGGTAAAATGAAACTAGGGAGTGAAAGTTATGAAAGTTTTTATTTGTATTGATGATGAAAATTGTATTGAAAATTTAAGTGAATTATTATATCAGACAAAGATTGATGAAAATATGATGATTGATAGTTATACTCAGTTTCCACAAATTTTACGTTCACCATTAAAAGATAGTTATAATGTTGCTTTTATTAGTGACTATATTGATGGAAAAAGTGGTTTTGAACTGGGATGTGATCTTCATAGTGTGAATCCGGAGTGTTTAATTATTTATATTGGAAATGATTATTCTCATATGCATGAAAGTTTTCGTGCATTTGGTTTTGGAATGTTTTTAAAAACAGAACTTTATGATTTGTTTAATGGTGAGTTTCAAAGAATATGGACACATTATCAGCAGTTGCATCATCAGGTTTTGTTTTATCTGGATCAAGGTGGTTCACGTCGTTTTTTACCAAGTGAAATTGTTTATATTGAGTGTAGTCGTTTTCAAACAAAGGTTGTGACAGAAAGTCAATCTTTTTATGGACATTTTCATGATTTAAGTCGTGTGAAGAAGCAGCTTATGAGTTATTCTTTCTTTCAGATGCATCCTTATTATTTTGTTAATATGCATCATATCCTGTTGATTCGCAATGGGGAACTGGAAATGTGTAATGGAGATTGTGTACCGACTTCGATTATGAATAAGGAAGTTATTAATGATGCGATTCAATCTTTTGTGAGTAGTCTTTAAAAATTATGAATAAATATTGAAAAAAAAGACGAGAAATGATATTATTCATGTAGTTATACAACTGACGGAAGTGGAAAGGACCACATGGAAGTATAATGGGAAAGAGTCGACCGTCTGGGCAAATGACCGGATGTTTAGACTCTTTTTTTGGTTTTTCATAAATTGATAGCGATATCAATGGTCAAAAGAATGAATTTATGATATAAAGAAAGTGTCAAGAGGTCATGAAATCAAAACAGAAAGGGTGTTAATGATGTTAACAGATGTAGAGATTGCACAAAGTGCAGTGATGGAACCAATTCAAAATATTGCCAAAAAGGTAGGATTGAAGGAAGATGATTTGGAGCTTTATGGAAAATATAAAGCAAAAATCTCATTAGAGGCTATCAATCAGCTTCAAAATAAAGAAGATGGGAAACTGATTTTGGTTACAGCTATTAATCCAACTCCGGCTGGAGAAGGGAAAACAACGACAATGATTGGTTTATCTCAAGCTTTAAATAAGTTAGGGAAAAAATCAGTTGTCGCTATGCGTGAACCAAGTTTAGGACCATGTTTTGGTATTAAAGGTGGTGCTGCTGGTGGTGGATATGCACAAGTTGTCCCAATGGAAGATATTAATTTACATTTTACAGGTGATATTCATGCGATTACCACAGCGAATAACTTGATTGCTGCGATGCTGGATAATTCTATTCAACAAGGGAATCCCTTAGATATTGATACACGTCAGATTGTGTGGAAACGTTGTGTCGATTTAAATGACCGTGCTTTAAGACATATCGTTGTAGGATTAGGTGGTAAAGTCAACGGTGTGCCTAGAGAAGACGGGTTTGATATTTCAGTAGCGAGTGAAGTTATGGCTATTTTATGTCTGGCTACATCTTTAGAAGACTTAAAACAACGTGCTGGACGTATGATTGTGGCTTATAACCATGCTGGGGAACCAGTGACAGTTGATGATATTCAGGCCACAGGTGCAGTGACATTGTTGTTGAAAGATGCGATTAAACCTAATCTTGTCCAAACATTGGATCATACACCAGTTTTTGTTCATGGAGGACCATTTGCGAATATTGCACATGGATGTAACTCTGTTATGGCAACAAAACTAGCGATGAAGTTAGGTGATTATGCGATTACTGAAGCTGGCTTTGGGGCTGATTTAGGGGCTGAAAAATTCTTGGATATTAAATGCCGTCAAGCTGATTTAAAACCTGATGCAGTTGTGATTGTGGCGACTGTGCGTGCCTTAAAGATGCATGGTGGTGTTTTGAAAAAAGACTTAGGAGAAGAAAATTTAGAAGCTTTACGTAAAGGAATTGAAAATTTAGAAAAACATATTGAAAATATTCATAAATATCATTTACCTAGTGTTGTGGCGATTAATGCCTTTCCAACAGACACAGATGCTGAACTTCAGTTGTTGAAAGATATTTGTTTACAAAAAGGTGTCGATGTTGCAATCAGTGAAGTATGGGCTAAGGGAGCTGATGGTGGTATTGAATTAGCTGAAAAATTATTGGATGTTTTAGATACACAGACAGCTGATTTTGAACCTTTATATGATTTGGATTTATCTATTGAAGAAAAAATCAAAGTCATAGCAAGAGAAATTTATGGTGCTAATGATGTGACTTTCACAAAGAAAGTAGTTAATAAAATGAAAAAATATGAAGCACAGGGATTAGGAAAGTTACCTATCTGTATTGCGAAAACACAATATTCACTTTCTGATGATCCAACTTTACTTGGTCGTCCAAGTGGATTTGTGGTGAAAATCAATGATTTGATTCCTAACACAGGAGCAGGCTTCCTGGTAGCCATTAGTGGTGATATTATGCGTATGCCGGGATTACCTAAACAACCTGCTGCAGTGAATATGGATATAGATGAAGATGGAAAAATTGTTGGATTATTTTAAGGAAAGGAATGAAACAATGAAAGTTGCAGTGATTATGGGGTCAACAAGTGATTTACCTAAAGTTGAACCAGCGATTCAGATTTTAAAAGATTATGGTGTGGATGTTCAGGTGAGATGTTTATCTGCCCATCGTGCCCACGTAGGATTAAGTGCCTTTATTGAAGAAGTGAATAC
>CALVFK010000124.1 GCA_944326805.1 uncultured Massilimicrobiota sp.
TATCGACTTGATTATATTCAAGATGTCAAAATCATTGAAGATTCACATGTTGAGTTTTCAAAAATGGAATTAGAAGCCTTTCATGAAAAAGTGAAAAATACAACTTATATGTATGGTCAAGGACAATTAGAAACAATAGAATTAGAATTTCATCCTTCTGTCTATGCCAACATGATTGATAAATTTGGCAAAGGAATTCAACCACGTTATGTTGATGAAAATCACTATCGTATTCAAGTGAAACATTTTATTAATAATACTTTTTATTCATGGATTATTGGTTTTGGAGGAGCTATTCAAATTGTTGGCAGTCAATCACAAATAGAAAGATTTCAAAGTTTTCTTAAAGATCAGTTTTTATAATTTGTAGATATTGAATTGGCACTGCTTTGGTCAGCCAGACATGGTTTGCTGAAAGATAAAAAAGCAAACCATCTTGCACCATGTGTTGAGTATCAATCTGATAGACAACAGGCTTTCCATGTCTCTTACCTACTTGAACAGCTGTTTGAATATCTGTCGATAAATGAACATAAAGTCTTGATTTGGGTATCAGTCCCAGTTTTTGTATTGAATCCACATACTTTTCACCAGTCCCATGATAAAGAATCACTGGTGGTAAACATTGTTTTAATTCAACATCAACTGGAATAGAATGACCTTGATTCGCACGAATACATGTCTTATCCTGATTATAGGCATATCTTTGTTTACTGTCACGGGCAACAATTTCATCTAGAACTGCTCGATTAAATTCTGGATAACGTTGTCTAACTCCTTGAATCAAGGCTTCAACATCTGCCCACCCATGTTTATCTAAACAAAGCCCTGCTTTTTCTGGATGATGTCGCAAAAGCAAAGCAATATAACGACTTATATTTGTGATTTTCATAATCTCACCTCTACCATCATTATAACAAAGGAGTTATGTCAAATGAACTATTATATTTCTGATTTACATATTTTACATAAAAACGTTTGCAAGGAAGGAAAAAACTTTGATAATCGTCCATTTGAAACAATGGATGAAATGATGAGTGATATCAAACGACAATGGAATCAACATATTAGAGATGATGATGATATTTATATTTTAGGTGATTTTTGTTGGAAGGAAAATGAACAATCAATAGCGTTTGTCTCTTCTTTAAAAGGAAATAAGCATTTGGTTATAGGTAATCATGATAAACTTAAAAACGAAGCTTATCGTTCGTTATTTGTTGAAATAACACCTTATAAAGAAGTTTTAGAAACCGTAGATAATATGAATTATCATCTCATTTTACATCATTATCCTATTATGTTCTGGAATCATCAACATCATTTAAATAATGATATCCCTATCAATATTCATTTGTATGGGCATGTGCATAACAGCCAGGAAGAAACTATTTATCAATCATTTATTCAAATGCTTAATGATACTTATCATATTCCCTGTATTGCATTGAATGTAGGATGTATGATGCCTTATATCAACTATTGTCCACAATCTTTTCATGATTTGCTTTCCTACATCAACCAGCACGATTTGAAAAAATAGTCAAAATATGGTACAGTGTATCCGTTCTTTGAGAACGGAAGGGAGAAAAAATGGAAAAATTATTTCAATTAAAGAAAAATGGAACAACTGTTTCTACTGAAGTCATGGCAGGAATTACAACTTTTTTTGCGATGGCATATATCATTGCGGTTAATCCTAATACTTTATCACAAGCTGGTATGGAATGGGGTGCTGTCTTTTTAGCCACAATTATTTCAGCTGTCATTGGTACTTTGATTATGGGTCTGGTTGCGAATGTCCCTTATGCTCAGGCACCAGGTATGGGATTAAATGCTTTCTTTGTTTATACAGTCTGCTTCCAGTTAGGTTTTACTTGGCAACAAGCTTTATCAATGGTTTTTATTTGTGGTCTTATTAATATTTTTATTACTGTCACAAAAATCAGAAAAATTATTATTAAAGCTATTCCTCAATCTTTACAAAACGCTATTGGTGGAGGTATTGGAGTTTTTATTGCTTATTTAGGTTTTTTAAATGTTGGTTTTATTTCTTTTGAAAGTGGTGTTCCTGCTATTGCGACAATCAATCAACCTGTTTTATGGATCTTTTTGATTGGTTTGGTATTGGCTGTTGTTTTCACTTTAAAAAATGTTAAAGGTGGTATACTCATCGCCATTATTATTACAACATTACTTGGTATTCCTTTTGGAGTCACAACAACAACTGATACAGTGAGTTTTGTAGATGCTTTCAATGCATTACCATCTACATTTGGTGTTATCTTTACATCTGCTGGTCTACCATCACTTTTTAGTGATATTGCACGTTTACCACTTGTTTTGATTACAATTTTTGCATTCAGTATGTCTGATACATTTGATACAATTGGAACTTTTATTGGTACAGGTAGACGCAGTGGTATTTTCTCACAAGAAGATGAAGAAGCTTTGGAATCTGGAAGTGGATTTAGTTCTAAAATGGATAAAGCTTTATTCGCTGATGCGACAGCAACTTCAATTGGTGCTATCTTTGGTACATCTAATACAACAACTTATGTTGAAAGTGCTGCTGGTATTGGAGCAGGAGGTCGTACTGGTCTAACATCTGTTGTCACAGCTATCTGTTTTGCTTTAAGTGCTTTTTTAGCAACTTTTGTCAGTGCAATTCCTTCAGCTGCAACTGCTCCTGCATTAATTATTGTAGGATGTATGATGGTTTCATCTTTTGCTCAAATAGATTGGGAAAATCTAGAGGAAGCTATCCCAGCATTCTTTGCAGGTATTTTCATGGCACTTTGTTATAGCATTTCTTATGGTATTGCCAGTGCCTTTATCTTTTATTGCTTAATAAAAATATTTAAAAAAGAAGCAAAAGAAATTCATCCAATTATTGCTGTTGTTGCATTTTTATTTATTTTAAACTTTATTTTATTAGCGATTATTTAAAAAAGCTGGTTATCCAGCTTTTTTCTTTTGTTGAATATATTGTTTCAATATTTGACGATCATCTTTAGACAAAAAAGCGTGTTGTAACACCAAGTTTATGGATTCTTCAGCCTCTTTATAAAAACTATTATGTAAATAATTGTCAACCTGCTTAATATAATCTTGAAGAGTGCGAATAATATGATAACCAAACCAGCGTTGATTAAACTTTTCCATAACAGTTCTCACTACACAGAGTTCTTCTAAAGAATCTAAAACATTTAATAAATCTTTTGCCTGAATATATTCATAATACAGTGCAGAATACTCATCTTCAACTTCTTCATTTTCAATGAAATAAACTTTTGCACTTAGCTTTTCTACTATATCATCAATATACTGGTAATATTGCTTCCATGCCTGATGCAAATCTTGCTGACTTTCTTTTAAATGACAATAAAGTGAATAAGGAATTTCATGACAAATAATGTGACTATTAAGATAATCTTGATATCTGTTTTTTAGTGCATGAGGTTGTAAAGTTATTTTTAAGTTATAAAAATATTGATCAAGTTCATCTAAATGAGAAACAACATCTTCAATACTGCTATACCCCATCCATAAAAGAATACTTGTCATTTTTGAACCCAAGAATGCATCATCACTTTTTAAAAGATTTCTTTCCTTATCAGGAAATAAATCTTTTAAAACATCTGCAGTAATACAATATAAATCATATTGATTTTTGTCATAGATAAATGTGATGGGACTCTTTTTTTGCATAAAGTGAAGCTCTAAATGATAAGAACTTCTTTCTTTTAAAAACTGACAATAATGATCTATGACCTCCCTATAATGAACCACGCTTAAATTTCTCACTTTAAATAATTGATCTTCTTGGATAAATCGTCTTAAATCTTCAAGTGTATCAACACCTGCTCTTTTCAAGCAATTATATGATTGAACACATAATTTCAAATGTTCGATTGGTGTCTTCAAAATATGCTCAGATATTGTTTCATCAGATGAAAGATAAGTATATCCTTTTGCATCTAAAAGTGTATAAAATAACGAATCTGGATTAAGCTGACTTTTCATTAAAAAATCAACAATTTCATCATGTATAACTTCTTCAAAATCAAAATAATGATAAAACTTCTAAAAAGTAGAAAATTTTTCTATATTTTTCAAGCTATAACTATGATGAAATGAATCATATTTTAACATATCTAGAGGATCTTTATGAATGATTTCAACGAGTTTATGATAATCATGACATTCATCATTTTGAACACCATAGTAATGTCTACAAATCTCATTTGAGCAATAGGCTTCTTCTTTTTGTTCTGGAGTTAAGTGAATACATTCTTGTGTCTCAATACTGACATAAGCATCTATTCCATCCATTGCTTTTCATTTCATGATTTAAATAATACATTATATAATAGCGCATAGTATCCCCTACAAGGCAAAGAGTTCTTTTAAATCTTCTGTTGATAATGAAGAAATATTTCCTTCACTGTTTTCTACAAACATATCAGCAAGTTCTTTTTTCTTAGCCTGTAAAATTTGAATTTTTTCTTCAATACTTTCTTTCATAATCAATTGATGAACCATAACATTGTTATGCTGTCCAATACGATAAGCACGGTCTGTTGCCTGATTTTGCGCCGAAAGATTCCACCATGGGTCAAAATGAATAACAGCTTGAGCTGCTGTTAAATTCAACCCTGTTCCTCCAGCTTTTAATGAAATCAAGAAAACATCGGCTTCACCTTCTTGAAAACGATGCACAAGATCACGTCTGACTTCTTTGGAAGTTGCACCTGTTAAAACAAAATAACGAATCCCATTTAATTTTAATTCTTCTTCCATCAAATCAAAGACTTTGGTGAAAGATGAAAACAATAATACTTTTTGATGATTTGCTTTATAATTACATAAAAGCTCTAGGCAAGCTTTCATCTTAGATGAACTTTGATTTATATTTTCATAAATCATTCTTGGTTCACAGCAGATTTGTCTTAATTTTGTTAACATTGCTAAAATAGCAATTTTATCAATCTTTTCCATTTGAAATAATTCTTGAAGTTGCGTATTAATTTGTGCAAGATTAGCAAAATACAATTCACTTTCCTGTTGTGTAAAAGGAATGAGTTGTGTTTTTTCTATCTTATCAGGTAATTCCAATAAGACATCTTTTTTATTTCTTCTTAAAATAAATGGTGAAACCATTTTTTGAAGTTGTTGTATTTTCTTTGAATCTTGATTTTTCACAATATCTGTTTCAAATGTTTTTTGAAAATAATGATAATTA
>CALVFK010000125.1 GCA_944326805.1 uncultured Massilimicrobiota sp.
AATAATGATATCCTGAATCATAGTGATCAAATTCTATTTTTAGGCTAAAACGATCTGATTCATAACGATCAATAAGCTCTAACGAATTATTCCCCTTCACTCTCAGCCCTACCATATCAAAGGTTTCTCCATCTATCGTTATAGAAGATACATGATATTCTTTGGCTTGTGACTGATCAAAAAATTTCTGTGGATTTTCCAATTGTATATCAATCGTATGGACATAACTTTGATCAAATAATTTAGAAGCATAAGCAGGTAATTGATAGGATGGTGTTATACCCCAATGTCCTGGTAACATCAAACCAACAGTGATAATAAGACTAAAGATAACGAATATCATAACAATTATATCTATATATTTATGTTTAATCATATTAATTCATATAATCTCCATTATAAGAAACCATCACTGTATATAAAACACCTTCCATATCTGAAAGCTCATTAACAAATGATGTTTCTTGATCCTTAAGTCTGATTTCATAATTCAGTTCAATACAATCTTTTTTGATACTCTTGCTTTTCAACGAAAAAGCATATACCTGTTTTTGAATAAATTGATAGACATTCTTTTCACTATTTTGATTTTCACAATGAACAACTAGTATATAAGGTCTTTGTGTATTTTTCTTATGAGAAAAGATATAAAGAATGATTCCAATCCATAAACTCCCAAATACAGCTAAAGGAATTAAACCTGCTGCCAATACAATACCGACTGCTATACTCCAGAACAAAAACGCAATGTCCATAGGTTCTTTAACAGCTGTTCTAAATCGTACAATTGATAAAGCACCAACCATCCCTAAAGATAAAATAATATTACTTGTAATGGCAAGAATCACTAATGTCGTAATCATTGTTAAAGCTACAAGTGTTATTGCAAAACTGGAAGTATACATAATCCCACTATATGTTTTTTTATAAACAAAGAAAATAAACATTCCCATCATAAATGCCAAAAGTAACGCTATTGACATATCCAGTAATGAAACAGCATGTATATTTTCTAAAAAATTTGAACGAAATATATCCTGAAAAGTCATTTTTCTTCTCCTTTACCAATCAATCTGTCGACATTTTGCAAACTTTGAATAGGCTGATGTTTTCTGTGAAAGTCCTTGTATCGCCATTTTCACAATATCAGGTAAAAATTCATTATATTTCACTTCGAATACTGCAAAATCATCTACACCTATTTTTCTATGATCCAATGATAAAAAATCATATATATTTTTATATGTACACAAATATCTATCTATTGTTAATCTTACCTTGGATACATCATATGTATAAGCCTGCCTTTGGTATGATACAATCACACATGGTTTTAATAATTCTCCTTTTAATGCACTATAAAATTCAATCATTAATGGATCATCACTTTTTAATAAAAAATCTATATCTCCATTCAATATATCTTGAACCTGTTTAACAGTCAATTTCGTAGAACGTTTCGCACATAACCCATTATGTTTCATTTTCTTTTCTAATCGTATAAAACTTAAATCATGATTATAATATCGTATTCTAAACTTATGCCTTTGTGATACCCCATTTAACTTTTCTTTTAAAGCTCTATCATCAGGTGTATCAAAATAAAGACTATGAACATCATAATATCCTTCATTTAATGTATAACGATCTTTAGAGAATAATAAATTCAACCTTCGATTTAAAATCTCTGCTTCTAATGGATTGATAATATGTTTAAGTTCGTGCCGATATTGAATAGGTTTATAATTCTTAATCATAAGCATAACCTCTCTATAAATTGAGGAGTTTATTTCCATAAACTCCTACATTTTCACATCAAATGAAACAATTTCTCCACTAATAGCATTCACTTGATAACTATAACTTGCATATGAATCTGTAAAATTCACATTATATACAAGTTGATTGCTTTTAACATCCAATTCATCTTCATACGACTTCAAATCATTAAGAGTCACTTGAGCATGTTCTAAAACTTTTGTTCTGACTTCTTCATCTCTCAAATATCCACTATGACTCTCTACCCCATCTATCGTAATTGTTTTAAACTGTATATTTTTATAATGAATTAATGTATTTAAATCATTAATGGAAAGATCAACCAAATCAGAGAATTCATAATCTGGACTGACACCTATTAATTTTTTTATTAATGTGACCTTACCTACAGAAATCCCATATTTTTTAGCTAATTCCTGTCGTTCTTTAGAAAAACTGTAATCCTGTGAAACAACTGATGCATTTAATGAATAACCCGATAAAATATCTTTAACATCTGATGCAACTTGTTCTTTCAATTCTTCTCTAATTTCTTTATCCTGTCCTTGAACACTAACTAAAACTGAATTTTTAGCTTCACTTATATATCCATATTTAAACATACTTCCTATAATAGCATTTACAGCTACATCCAAATCTGTATTTTCTAAATCCATCTCTTCTAAAACAAGAACTGCATCTTCATTGTGACAAATAACCTCTTCTACTCGCCTTTCATTATTGACTTCCAATTCAATGCTTGGATTCACTTCAAATGCAACTGAATAAGCCTCTTGTGAAGGCCAAAAAAGAAAGCCAATCACAATCATACACATAACAACTGCCAGTGATAATGATTTATGAATATGAATTTTTCTTTTATGAACTTCATTCTCAGGTTTAACTTGAGATACGTACTGTATATCTTGAAGTAATTCATCTTTTCTTGAAGGTGTATGAACACTTTGAAATTCCTGTCTAATCATCTTTTTTATCTTTCTATTATTCATAGTTCATTCCTCCAAACTTTTTTTCAATTTCTTTAATGAACGATGATATTTATTTAAAACTGTTGTTAATTTCATTTCCATAATTTCAGAAATTTCTTTAAAAGTTAATCCTTCTTCTACATGTAAGATGATGATTTCTCTTTCTTCAACTGAGAGTTTATCCAATAGAACCCAAATCATCATCTTATCATGTATATCTTTCATCCCTTCATCTACAGCATCAATTTCATAATCGACAACCTGTTCCCTATTATGTTTTCTAAATGACATATAAGTGATGTTGCGAGAGATTGTTATTATCCATGCTTTAGGATGACCATTTTCTTTATACAGATGAACATTTTTATATATCTGTATAAAAGTATCGTGAGTTAAATCCTGTGCCATTTCCTTTGATTTGACAATACTATAAATATAGCGATAAATATCATCACGTATCAAATCATATATTTCTCCTAAAATATCTGTTTCATTTTTTAATTGAATTAACAATTTCTCTAATTTTTTCTCTCTTAACATCATTGATCTCTCCTATGATGTTAATATCTCATTTATGATCTATCTATTTCTTGCATGTTTATATTAAGAATATATTAAGTTTACGTTAATTAATCGTCATCATAATTTGTATCATCATGATCATCATCGTTGTCATAATTTGTATCATCATCATGATCATCATAATTTGTATTATCATAGTTTGTATTGTCATAATTTGTATTTTTATTTGTTGATTGTCCTGAACTTGATGGTTGTGTTGATGGTTTTGAAGTAGCAGGTTTATTTGTTGACTGATAATTCGTATTATCATCATAATTCGTATTATCATAGTTTGTATTATCATAGTTTGTGTTTTTACTTGTTTGTGATGAAGTTGATGGTTTGGATGCTGCTGGTTTACTTGTTGAATTATAGTTTGTATTATCATAGTTTGTATTGTCATAATTCGTATTGTTTTGATTTGTTACTTTATTTTGTGTTGTCTGTTGTGTATTTGATGGTTTACTTACAGGTTTAACTTCTGGTTCAACCTCTCTTTCTACAATCCCTTTTGCAGCACTCACTTCATATTCATATTCATTTTGATTATATTTAAATTCTATATCATAAGTCAAAACACCATTTTCCATATCATAATCAATTTCCAATTCTTTAATCTGACTCTTTGAAACGGAAGCATTCTTTAATGCGATATTTAAAGCTTCATCTTTTGTAATATATTGTTTTGTACTAACATTTCCTACCATTTTATTGGCCTTTTTTTGTGTATCATCTTTATCTAAAGACTGATAAATTAAAATTAAATCTTGAGCATTAAGTTTCACCAAATCCTCTACTTTATATGTCTTCTTAGCATCATCATTTTCATCTATAATATCTTCAATTAAATTTGCTTTTCCATAAGAAATGCTGTATTTATTCATCAAAGATTCCACATCATCATCAATATCTATATCTTGAGAATAAATAGCACCTTCAATAGAATAACTCTTTAATGTTGTATAAATATATTGACTCAATTCATCTTCTAAGGCCACTCTTGCTTGATCATCATCATTTTCAACTGACAATAAGACTGTATTTTGATTTGCATTTAAATATCCATTCTTCACCAGCGATCCAAGGACAGCGTTCATTGCGACATTCGCATCTGCCTGTTCTAACTCCATATCTTGTAATACTTTTTTAGCATCATCATTAACTGCGATAGCTTCTATAACTTTATCGTCCTCATCCAAATGTAATTGGATACTAGGATTCACATCTAGTGTCACAAGACTCGTATATTTTTGTGCACTTTGTCCATTTCCACACCCAGTCACCATTGATAACATAATGACTCCTGTCCCTAATAATTTTATCATATTTGTTTTTTTCATAGTTTTCTCATCTCCTTCACTCTATTAATGTATAAACATACTGATTTATCACAACAAAATTAAAAAAATTTTTATAACAAAAAAACATCCTTTTCAGGGATGCTCTTTTTTAAAATATAAAACACGTTATTTTTCTCATAATTTATGATTATCTTCTTCAAATTCTTCCAATATCTTGAGTGAACTGCTTGTTCCAATACGACTTGCTCCAGCTTCTATCATTGCTCGGCATGTTTTCCAATCACGTATTCCCCCTGCAGCTTTAACTTTGACTTCGTTACCAACTGTTTCTTTCATTAAACGTACATCGTCTACCGTTGCTCCTGAAGTTCCAAATCCTGTACTTGTTTTGATATAATCTGGTTTTACTTGTTTCGCGATGAGTGCTATATGCTTTATTTCATCTTTTGTAAGATAACAATTTTCAAAAATCACTTTAC
The DNA here is from genome assembly GCA_944326805.1 of uncultured Massilimicrobiota sp. GTDB lineage: Bacteria > Bacillota_I > Bacilli_A > Erysipelotrichales > Coprobacillaceae > Allocoprobacillus. Next base: position 5,089 of record CALVFK010000125.1, read on the forward strand.
AAATTCTATTATTTTGATGACAGATCTGCACAATGCTTTTCATTTCTTTTTCGATATAATCCCAGTTATGCATCTTTGCTTTCCCAATATTAATTACATAATCAATCTCATCAGCTCCCTCTTCAATAGCCTGTTTTGTTTCAGCTAATTTGAT
>CALVFK010000126.1 GCA_944326805.1 uncultured Massilimicrobiota sp.
TTTTAATTGAGATAACTTTTGAGCTAATTGCTGATGACTTCCCTTTTCCCCATTAAAACTTAAATCACCAGTCAAGATCACCAGCTCTGGTTTTTCCTGAAGAATGGCGTCTATAAAAGCATCTACAATTTCATCTCCATAAGTGACCATTTTCCCATCACCATATAACATCGATTCTTCAAACCAGTCACAGTCTTGATAATAATCTTTTAAAAAATAATGTAAATCACTAGCAACAATGATTTTAAAATGTTCTTTATCACACACAATTTTGTTCTGGCATCCTACCAGACAAAGACAAAAAATAATTCCATATATGATTTTTTTCATAAATGACCTAAAAAGAATGGATAGCTAAGCTATTCATTCTTTCACATTTCTATTTATTTTTGACAAGCTTCATAAGCCATATCAAAAATCTTTTGTGCATTGAAATTCTTAAAATCATCGTCACTAATTAAAATAACTGGTTTATCAGGGTTATCTGCTTTGATTTTTTCATATGATCCTTTTAATTGAGGTTCTACAAGAATCACATCAGCAAGATTACTTGAATATTCTACTGCATGTTCAGATGCAGACCAGACAGTAGCGTCTACTCTTTTTCTTGAAGCAGCATCTTTTAATTTTGAAGAAAACAAAGTAGATGTTACACCAGCTAAACAACACAATAAGATTTTCATGATTATATTCCTCCTTTTTGTTCCCTACTTTTATTTTATCACAATTTCATAATGACTTCTATTTCTTTTGACTTTCCTTCAAAAAATTATTTGCTTCTTCCAAAGAAGAATAACCATATGCCTTCACAGTATTTGTTAAAATCTTTTCAATCAGATTTTCCTGATTCTGAACCATTCTTAAAACCATCTGTCCATATAAATAAAGTGTTTCATCACTATAAGTCATTAACTCTCCTCTTAAGTAAGTTTCAAAAGACGTATCATCTTTTTCATCCTCTAAAGTATGAGTGAAACGTGCCTGTGCTAAAAGATATGGATACTTTTCATTCATATCTTCACGCATAGAAACTTCAATTTCACATAAAATATCAATAAATGCTCTTTTTTGTGGATCAACTTGTGGTAATTGATCTTGAATCGTCTGATAATAATCAGGATCTGTACTTTCCATCATATAAGCATACTTTTCCATGACTGGATTTCTTCCCATTTGTTTGGCTATTTTTAAATCCTGTAGACAGGCTTGTTGAACATCTTGATCAAAAGCATCAAACTGACTCTTTCTTTGTAAATAAAATGTCTCAAAATCATCCTGACAACTTGCACGTCCTTCAATGTGTTGTACATGCTGAAAAAAATCCCATTCTAATTTAACAATATCATCACTCATTTTTATCCCTCCATCACATGTTTTAAACGAATATGCTGATCTTGAATATGATTCATCACAAGATGTGCCTGTGTATCTAAAAAATCATCTTGACTGTCAGATAGTCCCTGTCGCTGTAATTCACCAATTACCATCTGACATATTTTTTCAATAATAACAACCTTGGCATCATCTAAATTGATACCACCCTGAAAATGTTTCCATTGAGACAATTGTGATGGCATTTGTATAAGTTTCAACAACAAATCTTTAACCGGCTGTAAATAAAGACAATCTTTTAATCCATAGTAACTCCATTTATAATAAGGTTTATATTTTTTATTCAATAAATAAACGACAGATAATGTCTGATCTACAAATTCATGAAGTGCCAATGAAGCTGCTACCTCATCCCCTCTTTGCATACATCTTCCATAATTATATTGTCCTGACTGCGCCATTTTCGCAAGTGCTCGAGCTATTTTTTTTATTCTAATATCTTCTGGATATGTTTTTAAATATTCCCTTATTTGTGTTACCTTCCCATAATCATCTTCAAATATACGTCCATTTGTACAAGCTAATAAAGCATTTTCATCTGCGTAAAGCCATTCCTCCAAAGTTTCGGGAATCTTTCTTAAAAACTGTTCAAAAAAACTTTCAATTTCAAAAACTCCTACTCTCCCTGAACCATGCAGCGAAGTTAATCTTTGAACACCCATAAATTCCTGTGGAAGCTTTTGATAACTTTCCTGTAATTTTTGACCATATTGTTGATAAATATCACGAGGAAGCCAAATACAAAATCCCGGTCCAAAATCATGATCATGAGAAATCTCATCATCATAACCCAGACAATCAGAACCCATTCCCATAAGTCCAATCGCCATATAAGGACGAATAGAGGCAAATTCTTTTTCAATCATATCACGACCATATTGATTATAAAAAGCTTCACACAAATCCAATCCTTTGATTGTTTTCATTTCACTTAAAACCTTTTCTTTATTCTTTAAAATTGTCTGATAATCTTTATTTTTCCCATATACACTTTCAATGAGTGATAAAACCTGATCATAAATTTCTACTGCCTGAGAAAAGTTTTTTTGTATATATTCTAATTGTGCCAGTGAAGCAAGGGTCGCAAAATAATGAGGATCATCAGGAGCATATTTTTGAAATAATGAAACTGCTTGATGAATGCATTGTCTTGCTTCTTCAGTTCGATGCAATACCAAATACATTTGAGCTAAATTTGTATAAGTAATAGCTTCTTCTTCACGATACCCTTCTAATTTTTGCACTATCATAAGCGCTTTTTTCCCTGTTTCAATAGCTAAATCCGTCGCTCCCATTTCTTGATATAATAGACTTAAATTATTATAAAAAGCACTATACAATTCATCATTGCAAGACAAATATTGATGATAAATCGATTCTGTTTTTTGATAAAGTTCCAGTGCTTCCTGATATTTTCCCTGTGTTCTATAAAAAGTCGCAATATTAATATAAGATGTTGCTCCATCAATTGTATCTTCAAGTCCACACATATTTAAAATATTCAATATCTTAGTAGCAATCAGATTTCCTGATTGAAACTGAGATGTTACACGAAAATATCCTATCATTTCATTCAATAAAAATAATAAAGCTGCATTATCCTGCTTTTCCATCGCATAACGGACCTGTTCCATTAAAAATGTATATGCATCATCTAATGCATTTTGGGCATAGAACTGATCTAATTTTTCCTGTAATTCTTGTATTGTCATAATTTTCTCCTTTTAAAAATAAATAGACACATTGTGTCTATTTATGATTGAGTGCATCTTTCATTCCTTTTAATACGACTTCTCTTGCAGCTATGGCATCCTTTTTATCTAAAGGTGGAATGCCTTCAAGCGGATAGTCCATACCTAAGTTCTTATATTTCGCAACCCCCATCGTATGATAAGGTAAAACATCTAATGCTTTCACATGTTTTAAAGTAGCAATAAACTTTCCTAGACGATATAAATATTCATCATTTTGTGTAATTGTTGGAACAACAACATGACGAATCCATATATCAATTCCTTTATCATCTACATATTTCGCAAACTTTAAAATCATATCATTTGGCTGTGCTGTTAATTTTTTATGTTCCTCAGGATCGATATGTTTAATATCCAGCATAACTAAATTTGTCGAAGCCAATAAACGATCAACCTTCTTTAAATATTCAGGATTTTCATTAAAAGTAATACCTGAAGTATCTAAACATGTGTGAATATTTTCTTCGCGACATCTTTCAAACAATTCTGTCAAGAAATCAATTTGCATCATTGGTTCTCCACCAGTACAAGTGATTCCTCCATTTTTATAAAATTCCTTCTTTGTATTGTATTCTTTTAAAATTTCATCAACTGTCATCTGTGTACCAGTATGTGGTTTCCATGTATCAGGGTTATGACAGTATTGACAACGCATTGGACACCCTTGAAAGAAAACAACAAAACGAATTCCTGGACCATCAACAGTTCCACAACTTTCTAAAGAATGAATATATCCTTTCATATTCTCACCAACTTTCTTTATTATTTTAACATATTTTATATAAAATATCATTTCATATGTACTATTTTTATAAAAAAGAAAAGGTGCCTAAGCACCTTCACCCTCATTACATTGCTTCGTGGAATGTACGAGAAATAACATCATCTTGTTGTTCTTTTGTTAATTTAACAAAGTTAACAGCATATCCAGAAACACGAATTGTTAATTGTGGATATTTTTCTGGATGTTTTTGAGCATCAATTAAAGTATCTCTGTTTAAAACATTAACATTTAAATGATGTCCTCCTTTTGTAGCATAAGCATCTAACATTCCAACTAAATTTTCAACTTGTTGTTCACTTGCAGCCATAAATTTCTCCTCCTTTAATATTGGTCATCGTCATCCATTGGCAAATTAGGAATCTTACAAGCAGTATCACCACTATCACAATCCATCTTTGACACAACAGATACTTCTTCCATTTCAATATGAGCATCTTCATTGACCTTCAAATTAATATGTCCAGCCCCTGCACTCATACGTCCATCTAACATTTTGACTAAATCATCAATTTCTTTTTGAGTAGCCATCATTTCACTTCTTTCTATTAATCAAGATTTCCTTCTTTGATTGAATCAATATCTAAGTCACCAGCGAAAACTTGATCATCTTTACCTAATGCACCAGGAATGACAGTAAATGTATTTGAAATACCATCTTGTGCATCTTTGAATGGTAATTTAGCAACTGAAGATAATGAAGAAATAGCACCATGAGAATCTCTACCATGCATTGGGTTAGCACCTGGAGCAAATGGTTGACCAGCTTTTCTTCCATCTGGAGTATTACCTGTTGCTTTACCATATACAACGTTAGAAGTAATTGTTAAGATTGAAGTTGTTGGATAAGAATCTCTATAAGTATGATGAGAACGAACCATATCCATGAAAGTTTCAACTAACCAAGTTGCAATTTCATCAACTCTGTCATCATCATTACCATATTTAGGGAAATCTCCTTCTACTTCGTAATCAACAACAACACCATCTTCATCTCTAATACATTTAACTTTAGCATATTTAATAGCTGATAAAGAGTCAGCAACGACTGATAATCCAGCAATACCTGTTGCGAAATAACGTTTAACTTCTCTATCATGTAAAGCCATTTGAATTCTTTCATAAGCATATTTATCATGCATATAATGAATGATATTTAACGCATTAACATAGACACCAGCTAACCAAGACATCATATCTACAAATTTAGCTTTAACATCTTCGTAATCTAAGTAGTCACCTTCAACTGGTCTATATTT
>CALVFK010000127.1 GCA_944326805.1 uncultured Massilimicrobiota sp.
AAGCACTAGAAGTTGCAAAAGAAAATGCGAAAGAATTAAATGCTGATGTGACTTTTTATCAAGGTGATATGTTACAACCACTGATTGAACATCAACAGAAGTTTGATATATTTGTATCTAATCCTCCCTATATTCCACAAGATCAGGATATTGAAAGTGTGGTCAAAGATAATGAACCACATGTGGCATTGTTTGGAGGAAATGATGGTTTATATTTTTATCGAAAAATCTTTCAAGATGTTAAACAAGTTTTAAAAGATCGTGCTTTATTGGCTTTTGAAATGGGTTTTGATCAAAGAGAAATCATGTGTGAAGCAGTAGAACATTATTTTCCAGACATTCCTTATGAGATTATAAAAGATATCAATGGAAAAGATCGTATGTTGTTTATTTATTATCATTTGAGTTAAGTTTATGGAAAAGATATTAGAAACTCCTAGATTATATTTAAGATGTCTGCAATTGACAGATGCTATGCGTATGAGTGAATATCGTTCAAAAAAAGAAGTTGCTCATTATCAGTCATGGAAAAAGTATTCTATAAAAGATGCAACGAAACGTATTCAACAATGTTTAAAGTTAACTACTTTTCATCTACCGAAAACAAATTATCATTTGGCTATTATTTTAAAAGAAAATGATAACATGATTGGTGATTTGTTTATAGATGTTGTTAATGAAAAAGTTTTTGTTTTAGGTTATACATTGGATAGTGTTTATTGGTCTAAGGGTTATGGAAGTGAGATTGTAGAAGCTTTTTGTCAATATATGAAAGAAACATATCATTTTCAAAAAGTCATTTGTTATGTGTATAAGGATAATCAACGATCTATTCATTTATTAAAGAAATTACAATTTCATCAGTTTGAAGAATCTTATTTCTATCATGATGCAGGTTATATGAAATATTTATAAAGCTTTCATAAAATGAAGGCTTTTTCATATTTTTTCCATATCATTATTATATAATGATTATAAGTGGGGTGAATAGACATGAAAGTATTATTAATAGAAGATGAAAAACTGATTCGTCAGTTTATTGTTGAATATTTTCAAAAACAAGGTGAAGAAGTTATAGAAGCCAGTGATGGATATGAAGGTTTATCATTATTGGATGAAAGTTTTGATTTGATTTTATTAGATATTATGATGCCTGGTATTGATGGTTATGAAGTTTGTAAACAAGTGAGACAAAAAAATGATATTCCTATTTTATTTATTAGTGCATTGAGTGATGAAGATAATAAATTAAAAGGATATCATTTAGGAGCTGATGATTTTATTTCTAAACCTTTTACACCATCTTTATTATATGCTAAATGTAATGCATTACTTAAACGTTTTAAAAAGGATGAAGAACATGAAACAATGATTGAAGAAGGAATCATTTGTATTAATGATAATACTCATGAAGTTTTTATAAAGGGAGAAAAAACAGCTTTATCACATAAGGAATATCAGATGCTTATTTATTTTATAGATAATAAGCGTAAAATTCTATCTCGAGATCAGTTGCTTGATTATATCTGGGGTTATGATTATTATGGTGATCAAAGAATTGTTGATACATATGTGAAAAAGTTAAGAAAGAAATTAAAAGACGCAGCTCCTTATATTCAAACGGTTGTTAAGATTGGATATATGTTTGATGTGAAGGAGTCCGTATGAAAAAATTAAACTTTAGTTTAATTATTAAAATTGCATGTATTATTTTATTGGCTTTTATGGCTGTATTAGGAAATGAAATTCGTCTAGGAATTGAGCGTTATATTAAAAATACAGTGGAAACAGATGCTGAGATTACGATTCGTAATTTGGATAAATTTGCGAAAAATTATCTGGAAAAAATAGCTGTTAATAAGGTGGATTTGTCATCTGAACAGTTTTCAAGATTATATCATCATGCTCTTTCAGGAGATTTAACAAAAATTAAATGTCTGGTTGATAAAAATGGGCAAATACTAGATATGTCAAGAGATGGGGTTGATGGTCCAACATTATCATTAATTATAAATAAAAATGGAACCAATTATGCAACAAGTATTGATTTTTCATCATTGAGTACTAATGATTTGGATAAAGTAGAAAAACTGATTTTACAAAATCAAAATACAGAACTTGAAATATCTATTGATGTACATGTTGGGCGCTATAATCAGTATAATGATGAGATGCGCGATTTAGATTTTAAGACAATCACAATCAACGATCAAACGATTGTTGAACGACAGGTGAGTGGGGAAATCACTCATTTAGAAGGTGTTGCCAGTTCTTATATGAGTGCCAAGATGGAACTTGTGTTTCCTTATTCTGCTGATACATTATCTATGGCATCACATTTGAATCAAAAAGCATTATTAACAGATTATCACGATGCCTTTAAAGGACTTCAACAAAAAATCAAAAGAGAATTTCAGAAGTTTAAAGATTCTGGAAAAGAGTTTAATACATCCGTCTATGATTATACACAATATTATTTAATGAGTCCGTATGAATATAATGGGAAATATTATTCAACGATTATGATGCGTTTAGAAGATTGGAACACTGCATCAGAAATGGAAGATGAAGAAATAACTGTTGATAATGCGACAATTGGTTATATTTTTGTAACACAGGAATATGATAATTTACCAATAGATTCCTTTAAACAATTTATGTATGATAATTCCTCTACGTATATACTTGCTTTGGCTTTAATCATTGTCATATGCTTTATTGTTGCTTATATGATTGTCAGACCAATTAAACAATTGGAACTGGCAGCATGGCGTATTTCTCGTAAACAGTTTGATTATCCTATTGATACATCTCGTCATGATGAGTTGGGCGATCTGGCAAGAGGTGTTGATAAAATGAGCAAGGAACTTGAAAAAACAATTAATGATTTGCATCAGGAAATTGATAGGGTTCAACAATTAGAGATTGTCAGAAAAGAGTTTGTATCTAATTTTACACATGAAATTAAGACACCTTTAGGTATTATTAATGGTTTTAGTGAAATGGTAGAACTGGAAAAAGATGAGAAAAAGCGTAATGAATATATTGAAATCATTCAAAATGAAACCAAACGTATTAATGAACTCGTTTTAGCAATGTTAGATTTATCAAAGTTAGAGTCACAAAATATGACATTGGATCTTGAAGAAGTTGATTTATTAGATATTGTGGATGAAACATTGGAATCTATGGCTTGTTTATTTGAAAATCATCATGTTCAGTTAATCACTGATTTGGATTCTAGTATTGTTGAAGCAGATCCGTTTAAGATTGAGATGGTCATTACAAATTTTATTGGAAATGCTTTGCATCATAGTGAGTCGGGAGAAAAAGTCATTATTCATTTAGATGAACATTGTTTTTCGGTAGAAAATACAGGGGCTTATATTCCTGAAGAAGATATAGAAAAAATATGGTTATCTTTCCATAAGGTAGATAAAGCAAGAAATGAAGGAGGAACGGGACTAGGACTGGCTATCTGTAAAGCCATTTTAGAATTGCATCATTTTGAATATGGAGTGCAAAATACAAAACAAGGTGTTTTATTTTATTTTCGTTTTTAATGAAATCAATAGTTGAAAGACTATTGGTTTTTTTATTTCAGGGACTTGAAAATATGACAAATAATTTAAATGAAAACCACTATAATGACTCTAGAGGTGGAAAAAATGGAACTGATTATTAATCCAAGTTATGTAAAAAAATTCAAATATCAATTCGTCTTTTATATAACGCTTATATCTTTTTTAATGTCTATTGTTGATGTTTATTCAACATCGCTGTTATTTACACTCCCTTTTTTTTATGTGTGTTTTATGTGTGGATATCCAGCTTTATTGAGTTATTTTATTGGTTTGTTGTTGGGTTTTGTGATTTTACAGACTCCTTATGAACTTCTTTTGATTAGTGGTATTGCATTTCTTATTTTAGAATTCTGTTTATTGTTTCAATCTATGAAATCACGTTATGTACCTTATCTTTTAACACTTATTGGGGGAATTTATTATGCTTATATTCAAATAGATTTACTTTCAACATTATTGTTGACAATACTGACTTACATAAATATCCTTATTTTTACATCTTTAACACCTTTATTGATGCATGGCGAATCAGATTTATTGACACATGAAAGAATGAAATCATTAACAGTCATCATTTTGATATGTACAATGGGTTTATTACCTTATTCTCATATAGCAACGATGATTTTAATACGTATCTTTATATTGATTATGATTGATCATGAATGTTTAGATGATTTGTTGCCAGGATTATTTTATGGTTCTATGTTAATGTTGTTGATGGATTTAAGTTATAAAGATGATATCTTATCTTTCTTATTACCACTGTTCTTTTTTTATATGATTCCTTGTCATAAAAAAGCAACCATTGTTTCCTTGTATTTTGTATCCCATCTTATCTTGCCTTTCTTTCTTGAGTTTCAATATTCATATCATGGTTTAATCGTTGTTGTGAGTGGACTTATATTTTTGATTTTACCTATTCACCACGCTCAGGCTGTTCTTTCTTCAAGTTATCAGGAAATGACTTTTAAACAGCAGTTATCTAAACAGGTCGATTCTTTTTGTCGATTATTTGAACAAATGACTGCCTTATTTACAAGAACACCAGCACCTAATCGTTCTTTAGAATATGTTGGATATATTTATGAAGATATGTGCCAGAATTGTTCTAGTCAGACAACCTGTTTTCATAAAAAATATGGCCCACATCGTTTGGTTAAACTCATGAACAAAGGTTTAAAAGAACATTATAGTGAAACAGATGAAGATTTTATACATCAATATTGTTTAAATCCAGAAAAATATTTAAATTTAGTGAATCAATATCGTAAAGATTATCGTAAAATTCAAAGAGTCCAAGAAGAATATAAAGCTATGAAAAATGATTTGTATCATCAGTTTTCTTTATTAAATCATGTTTTCCATCAATTCTCTCATCAGTTGGAAATAGGACATATTGAAGAAAAACATATTTATGAACATATGGAAGGTTATCATTTTCAGTTAGCTCATTTAAAAAAATATTATGAATCACAATCTGTTTATTATCTGGAAATAGGGATTTATGATATTACAAAAGAAGAAATTGAAAATGAATTTATTCCTATTTTAGAATCATATTTAAATGAAACATTGGATGTAGAAGTCATGAAGACACC
>CALVFK010000128.1 GCA_944326805.1 uncultured Massilimicrobiota sp.
GATTCTCTACCTGTTAATTCCATTGTTACAATATCTGTTGCAATCTTCACCATGTTAATATTACATACTTTAGATACTAAAGGTACTGTACGTGAAGCTCTTGGATTCGCTTCAAGAACATAAACTTTATCATCAGCAATCGCATATTGCATGTTCATAAGTCCACGAACATTCATTTCTTTTGCAATCTTCTTTGTATATTCTTTAATTGTTTCTAAATGTCGCATTGGAATATGTTTAGAAGGTAAGATACATGCTGAATCTCCAGAGTGGATACCAGCTAATTCGATATGTTCCATAACAGCTGGAACGAAAACATTTGTTCCATCACTAATGGCGTCAGCTTCACATTCCATTGCATTATTCAAGAATCTATCAATTAAAATTGGACGATCTGGTGTCACACCAACAGCTGCAGCCATATATTGTTTTAAGCTATCATCATCATAAACAACTTCCATTCCACGTCCACCTAAAACATAAGAAGGTCTTACCATTAATGGATAACCAATTCTTTTAGCAATTTCTAAGGCTTCTTCAACATTAACTGCCATTCCTGATTCTGGCATAGGAATATTTAATTTTTCCATCATTTCATTAAATAAATCTCTATCTTCTGCCATATCAATGGTTTCTGGTGTTGTTCCTAAAATATGCACACCATTTGCTTTTAACTGAGAAGCTAAGTTTAATGGTGTCTGTCCACCAAATTGAGCAATCACACCAACTGGTTTTTCCTTATCATGAATACTTAAAACATCTTCTAATGTTAATGGTTCAAAATAAAGTTTATCAGAAGTATCATAATCAGTAGACACTGTTTCTGGGTTACAGTTGACAATAATTGTTTCAAATCCTAATTTCTTTAAAGCAAGTGAAGCATGAACACAGCAATAATCAAATTCAATACCTTGACCAATTCTGTTTGGTCCTCCACCTAAAATCATAATCTTTTTCTTATCATGATGAATATCACTATGATCTTTTGCATTATATGTAGAATAGTAATAAGCATTATCTTTTGTACCACTCACATGAACTGGTTCCCATGCCTGAGTAATACCATTAGCAATTCTTTCATTTCTAATACTATCTTCAGAAACATTTAAAATCTGACTTAAATATTTATCAGAGAAACCATCTTGTTTGGCTTGTCTTAATACATCAACTGGTAACTCTTTTCCTGCATATGATTTCAACATTTCTTCTTCATCAACCAATTCTTTCATCTGTTCAATGAAATAATGTTTGATACTTGTTAATTCATATAATTCTTCAACAGTTGCTCCTTTACGTAAAGCTTCGTACATGATGAATTGTCTTTGACTTGTAGGAACAGTTAATTTTTCTAACAACTGTTCTTTTGTTAATTCATTGAAATTCTTAGCATATCCTAAACCATATTGACCAATTTCAAGAGAACGAATAGCTTTTTGGAAAGCTTCTTTGTAAGTCTTACCAATACTCATCACTTCTCCAACAGCTTTCATCTGTGTTCCTAATTTATCCTGTGATCCTTTGAATTTTTCAAATGCCCATCTTGCAAATTTAATAACAACATAATCACCATCTGGTACGTATTTATCTAAAGTTCCATATTTTCCACATGGAATTTCATCTAAAGTTAAGCCAGCAGCTAACATAGCTGATACAAGAGCAATTGGGAATCCTGTTGCTTTTGAAGCTAACGCACTAGAACGTGAAGTTCTTGGATTAATTTCAATAACAACAATTCTATCTGTTTTTGGATCATGAGCAAACTGCACATTTGTTCCCCCAATAACACCAATAGATTCAACAATTCTAAAAGCTTGATCTTTTAAACGATCTTGTACATCTTGAGAAATTGTTAACATTGGTGCACTACAGAAAGAATCTCCAGTATGCACACCAAGAGGATCAATGTTTTCAATAAAACATACTGTAATCATGTTGTTTTTCGCATCTCTGACAACTTCTACTTCTAATTCTTCCCATCCAAGAATAGATTCTTCAATCAAACATTCATGAACAAGACTCGCCTGTAAGCCACGAGAAACGACTGTTTTTAATTCTTCAACATTATAAACAAGTCCTCCTCCAGCACCACCCATTGTATAAGCAGGTCTTACAACAACAGGGTATCCTAATTTATCTGCAATTGCGAGAGCTTCATCAACTGTATTCGCAATTTCACTTCTTGCCATATCAATACCAAGTTCGTTCATGGCTTTTTTGAATTCTAAACGGTCTTCTCCACGTTCAATGGCATCTACCTGAACCCCTAAAACCTTAACATTGTATTTATCTAAGACCCCTGCATTATGTAATTCAGCACATAAATTTAATGCTGACTGTCCACCCAAGTTAGGTAACAAGGCATCTGGTCTTTCTTTTTCAATAATTTGCGTCAATCTTTTTAAATTCAATGGTTCAATATAAGTCACATCAGCAGTTTCTGGATCTGTCATGATTGTTGCAGGATTTGAATTCACTAAGACAATCTTATATCCTAAACTTCTTAACGCTTTACAAGCCTGCGTCCCTGAATAATCAAATTCACAAGCTTGACCAATAATAATTGGCCCTGACCCAATGACCAATACTGTATTTACATCTTCTCTTTTTGGCATAACTTTTTCCTCCTTCTTCATAAAAAAGACATATCAAATCAAATGATATGTCTATAATAAATATAAAAAATAAGAAAAAGAAGACTTAGGAACAAATTGCAATTTATTTGTCGTTTTCATTCTCAAATCTTTCATTTTTCTCATTCCTTTCCTTATCCTTACTTAGTATATATTTTTGCTTTTATACATTCAAGAAAATGATAAATAATATTCAATAAAATAATATATTATCAATTAATTCTTGTGATTTCATATCCCTCTTTTGCAAAAGTATCTATAATTCTTTGTATATGCTTTTCTCCATTCGTTTCACAAGTCACACGTAACTCCACTTCAGAAAAACGTGCAAAGTTTTTAAACTGATTATGTTCCACACCAATAACATTCGCATTACATTGTGATAACACATGAGAAACATATTCCAATTCTCCTGGTTTATCCAACAATTGTACTGTAAATGTGAAAATACGTCCTCTTGCGATTAATCCTTTATTGATCATAGAAGAAATCGTTAAAACATCAATATTACCACCGCTTATTAATGACACCACTTTTTTATTTTTTTCATTCAATTTCTTTAAAGCAGCCAAAGATAAAATACCTGAATTTTCAGCCACCAATTTATGTTTTTCAACTAGTAACAAGAACGCATCCATCAATTCATAATCAGAAACCGTAATAATTCCATCAACATATTCTTTAATATAATCAAAAGTCATATCCCCAATTTCTTTAACAGCCGTTCCATCTGCAATCGTATTGGCTTCTTTTAAAGCAACAACCTGATCTTCATTAATAGCCGCCAAAGCACTCGCTGCTCCTTCTGGTTCAACACCAATAATTTTAATCGTTGGTTTGATTTGTTTAGCTGCACATGCTATACCTGAAATCAATCCACCACCACCAATTGGCACTAAAATAATATCTGCATCAGGTAATTCATCTAAAATTTCTAATGCGATTGTTCCCTGTCCTTCAATCACATCTTCGTCATTAAAAGGATGGACAAACGTATATCCATGCTCCCTTTGCAAGTCACAAGCTGCCTGATAAGCTTCATCATAAACTTCCCCAGCTAAAACAACATGAGCTCCATGTGATTCTGTTGCCTCCACTTTAATTAATGGTGTATGCTTAGGCATCACAATAGTTGCTTTGACCCCTAATTTAGATGCAGCATAAGCCACCCCTTGAGCGTGATTTCCTGCTGAAGATGCTATTAAACCCTTAGATTTTGCTTCTTCATCCATTTTCACAATCTTATTATAAGCCCCTCTAATTTTAAAAGCTCCTGTTCTCTGTAAATTTTCCGGTTTAATATAAACTTGATTTTTACACTCTTTTGAAAAAGCTTCACTATATATTAAGGGAGTAGGAATAATCACTTCATCAACTCTCTTTTTTGCTTCTTGAAATTGGTTTAAATCTAACATATCAAATCTCCCTTCTTTTTATATTTTCATCATTATAACACAACTCTCTATTTATTTGCACTTAATTTTTTTATATTCACAAACACTTCGATATATATTTAGATTTAAACAAAAAATCATCAAATACTCCATATAACAATAACTACAAATGATAATATGAAAATAAATATATTTCATAAATTTATACCATATTAATAAGATAAACTCATAAAAAAAGACATCAATCGTTGATGCCTTTATCTCTATAACAATTTTAATACGTCTTCTTCACTATGTATTTCAAATATATGGACAATAATACTATCCAATGTCTCCTCATTACTATTGACTATCTTCACCTCTAAATCCGGTTTCAGTTTTCCTAATAGTTTTTCTAATAACTTTAAAACAACACCTAACTTTCCTTGTTTTAATCCTGACTTTTCTGCATCTTTCCAGAATGAATACATTTCCACTGTCCCTTCATCTCCTTTCACTTTTTTCAGTATGTCTTCTCTTCCTGTCAGTGTAGCCACCACTCTTGCTGTCGCTTTTGTGATGATCATCTTCTTCAATCCTTCTTCATCTTTTCTCCATATTGTCTTTAATCCTCTGATTACCATCTGATTCTCTTCATTCCTCAGCTGATTTTCATCCATCTCCTTCATGTCCACAATCCTCATCTTCCAGTCATTTTGCTTCTTCTTGATTTCCTCTGGTCCTTTGACTCTTTCCAGCAGTGATGTCACGGCATTCCATTTCCCTTCACCATGAAATAAGACCACGCTCATCACCGGCATCAGCATATGATTCTTGAATCGTCTGTCCTGCATATTATAGACCATTGCATCATAGAGCAGTGTTCTTGATGCCATTGTAAAGTCAACGCTGCTTTGGACTTCCAGAGCCATGATTGCCTGGAAATCCTTTCTTTGCCACATCATGATGACATCATGAGTGCGTTCCTTAGAAAGAAAGTCACCAATAAATATCTCTCTGGAATCAAGAGGATGAAGTTCATCTGGATGGATGATATCATGCCCATCAAAGAAAAGAGCATTCATGAA
>CALVFK010000129.1 GCA_944326805.1 uncultured Massilimicrobiota sp.
AAGAGATTTATTAAAAGATAAAGACATAAAGCTGATTAATGATGCTTTTGTAGAAGTTTACAAAGCTTTACCAAAATCAAAAAAAGAAGAATTAGATAGTGTTATTGAAAGTATTGTGAAAGGTGAAGGTAAGAAAAAAACAGTTAAACAAGAAGAAGTTTCATTAAATGATTTATTTGTTGAAATTCAAGATTTTTTACAGGATGCTTATCATGGCTTTTATATAGCACCTAATCGTATTGTGCCTAAAAAAGAAAGGCCTAAATGGCGTTATAAAGTCAAAAGATATTTAAAGATTTTATTTGAGGTTTCCTCAGATCATCCTGATTTTTTACAAGTTGTTATATTGATTCGTGAAATTTATAAGGTGTTAAGTTATGGCTGTGGTGTTTATGTTTTTTCAAGTGATGATCCTTTTGCATCAGTTGGTATCGCTCAAGAAGAGTTATATGAAGAATATATAAAACGACAGATGCAATTACCAGTCACAGAAGAGACAATACGAGAGATGGTTACTGGTGCAACACATTGTTATTTGAGTCGTGAATGTTTGCATGAAATGTTATACGGCGTTTTAAACTTTCATATTCAAAAACTGGAATATCGTGATATGGTTAAAGAATATGGTCAAAAATTTATTGAGTCACAGAAAAAGTTTATTGCTTCATTAGAACGTTATGATGATAGACTTTATGAAGCAACTTCATTACTGAATGAAACGAATGATGTTGTTTTCATTTTTCACTATGGTTCCTTTGAAAAGGCTCTTCAATATTATTTTAAAAACAGCTATGAACGTAATCAGGAAGTGACTCTTTATAAAGTTTTGATGTTAACAGAGATATTCTTTTCCAAAAAAGAATGGATTGAAGCTTATGAGTATGGTTTAAAATTAAATATTGAACCTAGACAAAGCTTACAAGATAAATATAAAAAATATAAAGCATAAAAAAGGAGAACGACAATGTCAGAAAGAGAATATATAAGAAGTGCAGCAATAGATATCATAACAAATCAAGTTCAAGATCATTTAGATGAAAATACAATGAATATGTATCAAAAAATGTTAGATCAAGGAATGAGTGAAGAAAGAGCGATAGAATTACTTGCCTTTTATATGGAAATGTATATCCAGGAAAATTTTCATTTACAGGAATTTAATAGTGAAAAATGGAAGGCTTTTTTAGATAACTTGGAACCCATTTATCATGTGCCAGGTGAATATGAATTTGATGCTCAGGAAGAACGTCGTAATTTAAGACATATTCAAAGAGAATATGGAAAATTAAAATCTGATGTTGAAGAATTGGAAGATGAGCTTTTTGTGATTGAATCTCATTTATTAGTATTACATGCCCTATATAAGATTGATACATTTGAAGCGAAGAAGATTATACATATTGTCATGAATCGTTTATTAGATTTGAAGAATCATTATACAAGTGATTATACAGATTATACAACTGAAGACATTTTATCTTTAGCAGACGGATTAGAGAAAATGTGTAATCCTTATATCAATCCACAGTTATATGATTATTTATCAAAGTTTGTTGATTTAAAAGATGAATCACAGTTTGATTATATTTTTAAAAATATTTTTCTATGTTTGTCTAGAATATTAGTCAGCATGGATAGATTTGAAAAAGATCTTGGAAAAAATGGCTATTTCCGTTTTATTAGTCAATATATTGATCTTGAGGCTTGTATTGATGATGGGCCAGCATTTATCTTTAACGAAAATACATTAAAAAAGTAAGAGGTTGTTATGGAATATAAAGATTATATGAATCAGATTCAACAAAGATTGAATACAATGAGTGAAGAAGAAAAGAATCAATGGATTTATCAATATGCCAGGGTTCTTGATAAAAGTCAACGTCAAAAAATGTTAGAAAGTTTAAATTTTGAACATTCTCAAATCATCAATTTTCATGAAAAAGACTTTCAACAATTTATCAAGGATGTGAGTGATGGGGAATTAACGATACCTGCAACAGAAGAGGATGATTATTATTATGGCTATGATTCAGAATATATAACGTATTATACAAAAGAATGTGATCTTTTAAATCAATTGAATGATTATATTCAAGATGCTTTTCTATATATCAATAATTGTCAATATCAGCAGGGATTCAATATTCTTCAAAAGCTGCAAGATTTAGAATATGAAGCTGTATATGATTATGGGGATATATATGAATTATCTTTTGCAGAGTTATTTGAAAATAACTTGATGGATGTTAGCCTTGAACAATATTCACTTTATTATTTATATGCTGCTTTTCAGCTACATCGAAATATATCTGAAATGTATTCATATTTCAATCAGAGTAAGGTTGAATATGTTCTCAGCGATTTAATGGCTTTTGGACCAGAAGAGATAACACTGAGTGATGATGAATATGATCGATGGATATCATTTTTAGAAAATACGCCAGGAGACTATGCAGCAAAGCTTTTAAGAGATATATGCTTTCTTTATGGAGATATCAATCAATTAACAAAAATGACTTTCGAGATAGGAGCTAAACATCCATCTTTATATCTGGATGTTATTGACTATGATCTTTCTTTACATCAATTAGAACATGCTAAATCTATCGCATCACAGGCTTTCAAGCAGCTAGATGAAGGTTTAACGATACGCTCAAAAATTGCTGAAAAACTGATTCCATACTTTCAAGATGATATAGAGTTATATAAAATATCTTTCTTATCCAATCCTCAGGTTAATCATTGTTTGCAATTATATACATTAGATTGTGATATCGCTTTTATAAAAACTGAATTTCAGAAGAAAAACTATGCTATTCGTTTTGAATTTGCAACCCTAGAACAAGAAAAAGCTTCTTTATCTTCTGATCAAAAAGAGATTCTTTTATTTTTCTTAGGAGACTACGAAAATATTCTTGAAAAAGCTGAAAAAGATCAAAATAATCTTATATGGTCATCAAATTTAAAAGGAATACTTATACCATTATTACTCATGTATCTGAAACCAGAAAAGATGCATTTTGTGGCTGATGATGCAGTTATGGATGATTTAAGGCGTAGTTTAAAAGTAAGTGGAGAAGATTTCTATCAGTTATTTCATATCTGGAAAGAAAAATACATGATAACTGATGAATTCAAAAAGAAATGTATCCAATGGTTAAAAGATGAAATCGAACAAAGAGCTGAAGTTATTGTAGGAGGAACTCATCGTCATAGCTATTATGAGGTTGCAAAAGAAATTGTTGTTTTATCAGAGATTTTATATCTCAATAAAAACATTACAAGCATGGAAACATTTGTGAAAGACTATATAAAAAGATATTCACGTAAACATGCTTTTAAAGCTGAAATGTTAAAATATGCAAAACAAGTATAATGTCTACATTTTGTTTTATAAAACCGTTTGAAAAGAGCGGTTTTTTATGTCATTATATGCTATAATATGAATAATTGAGAGAAAGGGAAGATTTATGCATAATTTATTTGATGTGATACCAAGTCAATTTTTCTATATTTTTATAGGTGATAATAAGCGTATATTGTCAGATTGTGTCTATTTAGCTTATCAGTCATTTCAAAATGATCTTTCTTTTTCATGTACAAGGGAACAGCTACTAACAATATTTCAGGATTACTTTGAAACACATCTTACTACGATTGACAGTGAAGAAAGTTTGAACAATTCTAGAGATAAGGCTTTGTATGTATTAAAGCGTTTAAAGGATTGTGGATGGATTCATGAAGAGGTTGGGGAAAATTATGAAGTGTTTATCACTTTTGAAGATTATAGTATTCAGATTATGGATTGTTTGTTTCATTTAGAAGATGTAAGAGAAAGTGAAGAATATTCAGGACTTATATATAATATATATACATCATTTCAAAACTTTGATATTCATCGAGGTGATTTGATTTTTGAAACAGCTTATGAAAATACCAAAGATTTAATTCATAAATTAAAAAATTTGAATTCCAATATCAAAAAATATATTCAAAAACTATTAGATGATGGCATAAAAGATGACTTGCAGGCATTATTAAATTCTTTACTGCAGGAATATCAGACAAAAATCATTGATCGTGCCTACTACAATCTGACAACCTATGATAATCCTTCTAAATATCGTCAGAGCATTCTTTCACGTATTCAGGAAGTGATGGATAATCAGGATTATGTCAGTTTGATTATTCATAATATTATGGAAAGAAAAGGTATCGAACATGATCAGGCTTATGATTTATTGATGAATCAGAAAGAATATATCATGCAATCTTTTGAACATATTGAGGATATCATGCAGGAAATTGATAGTAAGAATAATAAATTTATTGAATCAGCGATTCATCGTATCACTTTCTTATTAAACAATCAAAATGATATTGAAGGAAAAATCAATAATATCATAAAATCCATTGCCAGTGGAAACGATGTTAATGATTTAGGTAATATCTATATCAATCAGATGATTAATCGTGATTCTTTATATGTTCCTCGTCAAATAAGTAAACCAATGAAAACACAAATCGAAGATACTGTCATTTTAGATGAAAAGGAAAAAATGGAATCTATAGAAAGAATCAAAAGATCAGAAAATTATTCTCATAAAAAAATTGAAGAAAAAGTGATGCTATTATTAAAGGATGGGCCTTTTAAAGGTTCGCAATTACCATTAGATACACAAAATGATTTGATTTATTTTGTCTTTATTTATCTTTATGGATTTAGCTATCAGACCAAATATCAGGTAGAACCTTTAAATGAAGAAGTGATAATCAATCATTATCGTTTTCAGGACTTTTTGGTGAAGGAGAGATGACATGAATAAATATCAGCAGGCCACAACATTTTATAATCACTATGTACGTTTAAGTGATTCAAAGAAAGAAGAGTTTTCACGTTTGTGTAATAAATTATTGAGTTATAATTATATCTGTGCCAGTCGTCCTAAAGATCAGGATGACTATTATAAAATTGTTAGTGAATTAGATTTATATGTTCAATACTTTGCATTAATGGATTATGTTGTAGAACATCATCAAG
>CALVFK010000130.1 GCA_944326805.1 uncultured Massilimicrobiota sp.
GCTCCTTGTTCTACAACAGTCCGAACGGTTTTTAATAATTGTAAATAAGGTCCTGTTTTAGGCAAATCAAGCTGATATGCTGGTGATGTTTTAATCACTTCATATGTTCCATTATGGATATGGATACGATACATAGCATAATAGGATTCTGATAAGATTTGAATGATTTGATCAAAACGACGAATCTTTCTTAATTGTCTTACATTTTTAATAATCATAATGAATAAAATGATAATAAAAATGATTCCTGTCACCACTAAAATATAAATAAGGAAATTGCTTTCATCCATTAATAAATCTTGAAAAGGAATGGTCATAATGGCTATCCAGCCATTATCCATCTGATAATAATAAACACCAATCTGTTTCCCTTCCTGATTTATATAATAGTCATCATAATGAGCGTATTCACCTTCTTGAATACGTTCAAATAAACCTTGATTGTATTCCTGTTTTTGTGTTTGTTCTAGTTCGTAAGGAGTCAAAGCATAAATGAGCTGTCCTTTCGAATCACTCAAATAAAAGAAACTGTTTTGATAAGCATTTTGAATTTTCTTTTGATGTTTATCAATTTTAGAAGGGTAGATATCCATCGCAAGAACATCTCCTTCATTTTCTAAAGCCAAACTGGCTGTAATAATGAGTTCCTGCGTAATCGCGTCTTTATAGGCATCTGTAAACATGATTTGACCAGGATGATCTATCGCCTGACGATACCAGTTCGTTTCCTGATAATGATAACTGCGATCCCCTTCCCAGGTATTTTGAGCGATAATTTTCCCATCAATAACAGCGTAAGGATCAACAATCTTTTCTCCAAGAATATATGTCATCTTACTAAAATAATCTTTCATCCACAACTGAATAGTCTGTTCATTGTTTTCATTTTCATTCAATTCATTCACATATTGTGAACCCATGTCCAAAAAATCTTCAAACATAGCCAATGTTTTTTCTTCTTCCATGGCATAACTCTGAACAAGTGCCATCCCCATTTCCTGAGCATTTTTTAATAGCTTATTTCTCACTAAAAAGACAGATATGCTGATAATCAAAGCCACAATCAATAAGGTTAAAGCACTAATGATAATAGAAAAAGTTGTTTGATTCTTACGCAATATTTCCACCTCTTTTACATTAATTTTTGAATATTTTCAATAATGAAAAGATATTCCTGACATAAAGCTGGAAAAAGATTTTGAGCTTTTTGAAAAGCTCCTTCTTTTAATAACACCATCATTTCTTCACTTTGTTTTTTTAACTGCATAAATCCCAAATTATCACAGATTCCTTTAAAAGTATGACTATGTCTTATAGCCTCTTGAATTTCATGATTTTCCAATGCTTGTTTCAACAAATCAAAAGTTGGGTCATCTTTAAACTTTAAGACATACTTCATCAATAGATTTTCCATCATAAAACGATCCAAAACATCTTCATAATCTTCCTGGATAGTTTCATAAAACGCCTGTATTGTCATTGATGTTCTTCCTTTCCATAGTGAATTTTAACACTATTACGTTGAATTTTTGCCT
The DNA here is from genome assembly GCA_944326805.1 of uncultured Massilimicrobiota sp. Taxonomy (GTDB): domain Bacteria; phylum Bacillota_I; class Bacilli_A; order Erysipelotrichales; family Coprobacillaceae; genus Allocoprobacillus. The sequence continues at coordinate 1,536 of CALVFK010000130.1, forward strand.
GATACATCATCTTATCCGCCTGTTTTAATAATTGTTGCTGATATGTACCACAGGCACATCCTATCGTACATGTCAATTTTAAATGAGGGTAATCAGGAATGACAAGCTTTTCTACTTCACGACGAATAAAGTTTAATCTTTCTTCAAGAAGATTAGCAGGCATATGATAGAACAATATCATAAATTCATCTCCTCCATAACGAATCACAGCATCTCTATCACGAACATTCTTTTTCAAGATATGCGCTACTTCCTGTAATGCCTGATCTCCTGCCAGATGGCCAAACTGATCATTCACTTCCTTAAAGTAATCTAAATCAACCATAGCCAAAGCTGTCACATCTTCTTTTTTAAACATTTCATCTTCTAAATAACGACGATTATAAACTTCTGTCAAACCATCTAAATACATACTTTCCTGCATATAATTTAAAGTCTTCAACATATTTTGATACTGTTTATCATTTTTAAAAATATAATCTTGTAGCTTTAATTTATATTCCATGACATAGCCTTTTCCATCAACTTCTACATATTGACTGATAGCATAATAAATACGTTGAGGCTGATAATCAAAATGAATCACTTTAGAACGATGACGATAAGCCTGAACACATGCATCATCCATAATCATCGGATGTGGTTTCCACATAGAAGTCTCTTCAAGAAACGTCATTTCCTCTAAAAGTGTATCTGTTATTTTCACAGATTTTCCTAAAAGAACATCAATAAAAATCACTTTATCAAAAATATGATAAGATTGTTGTAACAACGCTTGAAGCTGTGTCTGATTCAAGTGAGGAACTTCCTGAACCTGTTCATCATCAAACAATTGTTCTCTATCTAAAAACGCCATCAATCCAATAAAGCGTGAATCTTCTACATCCAGCCAGATTGCACTACATTGAAAATGACATAAAGATGTTTTCCCATCGATGTCAAAAATAAATTCATGTTCAAAACAAGGATGATCTATTGTCGTAGCTTTCGCTTTTTCAACTAACTGTTTTAATCTTATTTTCAGTGAATCCTGATCATCTCTTTCCATTGGTCTCATAATCACTTCTGGCAGTTCCAGACGCCTAGATGCATTATGCGAAAAATACAAAATATCCAATGAATGATTATAAATGAGTGCCAGTTGTTCTTGACGATCAAAGAAAAACTGTGATTTGATTTTTTCAATATCCAATTGATCCAGGACTTGTCTTGTCACAGTTAAATCATCATATTGTCCTAATTCTTGAACAACTTTTTGTGTTTCTCTTGTTTTGATAGGATTCATCAGTTCCTCAGATGAAGATGAAATGTCTATCAGTTCCTCTTCGATATCCAATAAACATTCCAACAACAAAGGCTGGAATTGCCCACATTCTCCATTCATAATCATCTGAATAGCTTTTTTATGTGGAATGGCCTTTTTATAACATCTTTCACTTGTAAGGGCATCATAAACATCTGCTAAAGATACAACTTGAGCAGATAATGGAATGTCATGACCTTTTAATCCATCAGGATAACCTCTTCCATCCCATCTTTCATGATGCCAGCGACATATTTCATAGGCCACTTTAAGTAATGGATCATCCTGATTCCATTTCAAACCACGAATAATATCTCCACCAATAGGAGCATGAGTTTTCATCATACTAAATTCTTCCGGTGTTAAGCGTCCTGGTTTATTTAAAATTTTATCTGAAATCGATATTTTTCCAATATCATGCAACGAAGAAGCCATCGTGATTAAAGAAATATCTTGCGCTGTTAATGTACATGTCGGATCTTTTTTCAACAAAGCATAAAGCAATTTTTCTGTAATCATATTAATATGAATAATGTGTAATCCACTTTCTCCATTTCGAAATTCAACAATATGACTTAATACAGAAATCATAAGGTTACTGCGACTTTCTTTTTCATATATCTGTTCAGTCACAATATCCTTTAAGCGACGTTGTTTTGAATAAAGTGAAATAATATTGGAAACACGTTTTTGAACAATATTGACATTAAAAGGACGACTAATAAAATCACTTGCTCCTAAATCATAAACACGACCAATATATTTTCCTGAATTTTCTGATGAAATGATCATGACAGGTATATCATGAATCCATTGATACTTATTCATATAAGTTAAAACTTCAAAACCATCCATTTCAGGCATGATTAAATCAAGTAATATTAAAGCTAATGATGATAAATGATTTTTCATCAAAGAAATAGCTTCAACCCCATTTTTAGCTAAAATAATATCATAATCATGACACAATATATCCTTCAAAAACTCTCTGTTCATTGAAGAATCATCAACAATTAATATTTTCTCTTTCATGCTTGTTCACTCATTTCATTTTTACTTATATTCACTATTATAAATGAATTCTATTTTTTTATAAAGCCTTCTTTCTCTATCATACAGACACTTTTTACCATCGTCAAATAAAATGAACTATATAATAAAAAAGAAATGAATCATTCTGAAATATAGTAATGATTCATTTCTTTTTGAATTTGTTTCATGTACATGATTCTCGCTTTTTGATATAAGCTTTTATCATGTAATAAATTCTGACAATACTCATTTTGTTGATGTAAATGTTTTAAATTGACCCAATGACAAGAAAAATCTTTTTGATTCATTGTTGGATATAACCAGTTTTCTTGCAATACAATAGCATTCTTGTAGCCTCTTTTGATTCGTTTTTGTTGAAGATAGCTTTGAATATCTTCAAATATGACCTCAGTATGTCCATCATCATAATAAACACGCATATAATGCTGGAATCTTTCAACCAAGATCATGGTCCTATTTACAAGCAATAATCTCCACTTCTATAAGTGCCCCTTTAGGTAAACGACCAACTTCAACAGCACTTCTAGCAGGATATGGCTCTACAAAATATTGAGCATAAATGCTATTGACAGTATTAAAATCATCCATATTGTCTAAAAAGACAGTTGTTTTCACAACATGAGAAAAATCTAATCCTTGACTTTCTAATAATCCCTTGACGTTTTCTAAAGCTTGTTTTGCTTGTGCTTCAATACCTTCAGGCATCTCACCTGTTTCTGGATTTAAAGGAATCTGTCCAGAAAAGAAAATCATATGACCAATATCAATACCTTGACTATATGGTCCAATAGCACCTGGTGCTTTTGTCGTTTGCACAACTTGTTTCATTATTCCAACCTCCTTATTTATATTTCATTATTATACCAAATTTTTATTTGACAAACTACTATTTATAGGAAATATTGTTTGACCCATCTTAAACATTTTCAATATTATAAAAGGAACTTTATGTTGATATAAAGTTCCTTAATCTGTTATTTATTCACTTCTTCAATAGCTTCAGGTTTGACCATCTTCATTGCTTTCATAGCTTCTCTAGCTTTATAGAAACCTTTTGCTATATTTAATCCATGATCTCCGATTCTTTCAAAGTCTGTTAAGATTTTTGTATAAACAACACTGTTCTCTGTTGTACA
>CALVFK010000131.1 GCA_944326805.1 uncultured Massilimicrobiota sp.
GTTAAGTTAAAGATTGAAAATATGCAGGAACAGCATAATTCTATCTTAGAAGCTAATAATACACCTGCTGCCAATGCTAAAGCAACTTTGACTGCACCTAAAGAAGAACCAAAAGAAGTTTCTATTATTAGTGTGGCTGCTGGTGATGGTATAAAAGATATGTTCTTAGAATTACATTGTGACTATGTTGTCAGTGGTGGACAAACAATGAATCCTTCTGCTGAAGATATCGTTCAAGCCATTCGTGATGTTAATGCAAAACATGTCATTATATTACCAAATAACTCAAACATTGTGATGACAGCACAACAGGCAGCTATTATTTTAGAAGATGAAGTGGATGTTCATGTGGTTCCTTCTAAAACAATTCCACAAGGTTTATCAGCATGTATTATGTTTAATCCAGAAGTGTCTTTAGAAGACAATTTAAATGAAATGAATGACGCTATTGCTAATGTGAAAACAGGACAAGTGACTTTTGCAATTAAAGATACAAATATTGATGGTGTGGATATTAAGGCTAATCAATATATGGCATTATGTGAAAAAGAGATTATTGCCTGTGTTCCAAATAAAGTAGAAGCTTTAAAAGAAACTTTAAATGGATTGGTTGATGAAGATTCAGAAATTATTACTTTAATTTATGGCGAAGATGTGACTGAAGACGAAGTTGAAGATATTGAAAGTTATGTTGAAGATCACTTTGAAGCTGAAATTGAATGTGTAAATGGAAAACAACCGGTGTACTCATTTATCGTAGGTGTGGAATAAATAAAATAGCTAAGCTCAACGAATTTATTTTCGTTGAGTTTTTATTATGTTATTTTCTATTTTTTAATGAAGAAATCAGTAAGGGAATAATTTTAAATTTTATTTCATTAACATGATAATTAAGGAAAATCTTAATTGAAATGAACGAGGGGTCAATTTAATGTATTATGGAAGATTCAAAGGAAGTCATTATGATTGTGGCATCCATTGGGGAACTTTATTAAGACAAAATCACAAATTGATTGCAAATCAGCACACATTTGTCATTAATGAAACAAGAAAAGAATTTGCTAAGAAATGTCTACCTATTTATGAAAGATACTATCCAGAAATTTTATATGAAATTAAAGGAATTGCTGATGGACAACAGACATCATATGAAGATATGCTTACATTTTTATTGTGTATGTATTGTTTTGAATTTCAAAATAAATGTACATGTATTGCTATAAGTGATAAGAATCATATTATTTTAGGAAGAAATAGTGATTTTTTAACAGAATTAGAAAATCTTTATATGAATTGTTTATATCATTTAGATGGTTGCTATTCTTTTCATGGAAATACGACAGCATTTGTTGAAATGGAAGATGGAATAAATGAATATGGTTTAGCTGTAGGAATGACTTTTATTTACCCTCAAAATATTATGCCAGGAATGAATGCTGGTATGCTTGTACGTTATATCCTAGAAAAATGTCAAACGTTACAAGAAGTTATTTCATTTATAAAGTCGGTTCCCATTGCTTCAAACCAAACAATAACAATAGCTGATTCTTTAGGAAATATAGCAATACTGGAATGTCATAGTCAAAATGTAGAAATCATTTATCCTTTAGAAAATGAGAATTTTGTTGTCACAACAAACCATTTTCATTCTTCATCAATGAAAAAATATAATAAATATGATATTGATGATTGGAATTCATCATTAAGACATCAAGTTGCTTATCAAGCATTAAAAAACAATCATTTATCAGCGCAACTTGTATTAGACATCTTATCTGGAAAGCACGGTTTTATGTGTCAATATGATAGAAAAAAAGGGGCTGATACGGTATGGTCTGTAATTTATGATGTAAAAAATAAGGCGATATATCGAGTAGAAGGAAATCCATCAAGAAAGCCTTATAAAAAAGATGATAGATTTCTATTTTCTTATTGATAGAGTGTATAATGAACATTAGGTTTATATTTATGAATAAATGACATTTTTGGAAAAGACTCGAGGTTTCTCTCGAGCTTTTTATATTTTAAAGTTACGAAAGATATATGCTTATAAAGCATAGTAATTTATTGGAAATAGGTATTTGTTATTTTGATATGTCTGATATAGAATGAAAGCAAGGAGATAGAAAAATATTAAAAAAGTATAATATCAAAAAAAGGAGTAAAGATCATGAAAAAAAGAATAATATGTCTTACTATGGGATTTTTATTGATGGGATGTCAAAATGATGAATCTCTGTTCAACCAACAAAATCATCATACAAGAAGTTCTCAACGAGAAATAGTGAGTGATTATAAGGAAAAAGAAAGGGGTATATCAAATATGGAAATGATAATGACAATAAATAATCAGGATTTTACTGTTTTATTAGAACAAAATGAAACAACAGAAGCTCTTATTGAAAAACTTCCAATGACAATCACAATGAAAGATTTAAATGCCAATGAAAAATATTATTATATGGATAACAGTATTCCAGCAAATGCACAACCTATTGAAAGAATTAAAGCAGGTGATTTTATGTTGTTTGGTGATGATTGTCTTGTTTTGTTTTATGAAAATTTTTCAACATCTTATACTTATACACGCTTAGGTCAAATAGAGGATGTGGAAAGCTTTTTAAAGATGATTCATCAAAACAAGACTATAGATGTGACATTACATGAATAAATGAAAATCACTGGTAAAGATAAAAAAATCAATAAGTTATGCTTGATAAGCATAACAAGATATTGAATATAAGTATTTGATATAGATAAATAGTTGAAATATAATAAAAGCAGAAAAGGAGGAATAAAAATGTTAGGAAATTTTGAGTATTGTAATCCTACAAAATTATATTTTGGGGATGATTCATTGAAATATTTAAATACCGAATTACCTCAATATGGGTCTCGTATCTTATTGGTTTATGGTGGAGGTTCTATTAAGAAAAATGGTATTTATGATGAAGTTATGAATATTTTAAAAGAAAATCATAAAGACGTTTTTGAAGTTTCAGGTGTTATGCCTAATCCTACAGTAGAAAAACTTTATGAAGGAATTCAAATCGCAAGAGATAATCAAATAGATTTCATTTTAGCAGTTGGTGGTGGTTCTGTTTGTGACTATGCAAAAGCTGTTTCTGTATCCATCAATTGTGATGAAGATCCATGGGATAAATATTATTTAAAAATGGAAGAACCAACATGTCAGATTGTTCCAGTAGGTTGTGTTTTAACAATGGTTGGAACAGGTTCAGAAATGAATGGGGGAGCTGTTATCACAAATCCAAAACAGAAATTAAAAATAGGACATGTTTTTGGTGAAAATGTGATGCCTAAGTTTTCTATTTTGAATCCAAAATATACATTAACTTTACCTCATTATCAAATGGTTGCTGGATTTTATGATATTATGAATCATATTTGTGAACAGTATTTCTCTGGTGAAGATGATAATACAAGTGATTATATCAGTGAAGGATTAATGAAATCATTGATTCATTCTAGTCTTATAGCAATCAAAGATCCACAAAATTATGAAGCTAGAAGTAATATTATGTGGATTGCAACTTGGGCATTAAATACATTGGTTTCTCGTGGAAAATCTACAGATTGGATGGTTCATATGTTAGGACAGGCAGTTGGTGCTTATACAGATGCTACACATGGTATGACATTGGCGGCTGTATCATTACCATATTATCGTCATATTATGCCTTATGGTTTAGATAAATTTGTAAGATTTGCGACAGAAGTATGGAATGTCAATCCAGAAGGAAAATCGAAAGAAGAAATTGCCGAAGCCGGACTAAAAGCTATGGAACAATGGATGAAAGAATTAGGTCTTGTTATGAATATTACAGATTTAGGTGTGACTGAAGATATGTTAGAAGGTTTAGCAAAATCGACAATTGTTCTTGAAGGTGGATATAAAGTTTTAAGTCACAATGAAATTATTCAAATCTTTAAAGAAAGTATGAAATAGTGCGTTTAAAATGCACTATTTTTTTGATATTATCATAATCGTTTATAGAATCAATACATTCTGCTTTATAAGATACATTATTTCAAATCCAGTCATATTTTATATTTGGAATAAAAATATATCATATTGACGTTTATCGATATATATGTTGTTATCATATCGAAGAATATAGATGTGAGGTGATCATATGGATAAAGATTTTGAACAGGAAGCCAAAGTTTTTAAAGCGTTTTGTGATCCTAATCGTTTAAAGATTTTAAATATTTTGAAAGACGGGGAACATTGTGCATGTAAACTTTTAGAAATTCTTGATGTGAGTCAATCTACATTATCACATCATATGAAAATATTGACAGATGCGAGAGTTGTTCATGTCAGAAAAGATGGAAAATGGTCACATTACTCTTTATCAAGAGAGGGAATGGAAAACGTTATCCAATATTTAAAAGATTATCAAATATAAATTATTCTTTATTTATGAAGCCACCTCAAGGTGGCAATCATTCAGATTTATAAATCGAAATGTATCGATATAAGGAGGAAGTATGAAAGCAATTTGGTTATTCTTCCAAAATCAAATTTTGGGTATGAATTGGCTAAATCATCTGATTGGGCAATTATTAATTTTTTTGAGTATAGATATTCAATCAAATATAGGCGCAAGTATGCAGTTTTTTATTTATGATGTTATAAAAATTACAGTATTGTTATGTGTATTGATTTTTATGATTTCTTATATCCAAAGTTATTTTCCACCAGAAAGAAGTAAAAAAATTCTAGGTCGATTTCATGGTATAAAAGCAAATATAATTTCTGCTTTACTTGGAACAGTGACACCTTTTTGTTCGTGTTCGTCTATACCATTATTTATTGGCTTTACTAGTGCTGGGGTGCCATTAGGAGTCACATTTTCATTTTTGATTTCTTCTCCGATGGTTGATTTAGGAAGTCTTGTTTTGCTGATGAGTATTTTTGGTATTAAGATAGTTGTTGCTTATGTTGTCGTTGGACTTGTGATTGCTGTGATAGGTGGAA
>CALVFK010000132.1 GCA_944326805.1 uncultured Massilimicrobiota sp.
ATGTTTTAAATGATGCTATTTGTCAAGGAGGAACAACAATTCATTCCTTTGATGCTAATGGGATTCATGGGTTATTTCAAGTTCAATTAAAGGTACATGGGCAAAAAGAATGTTCTGTTTGTCATCATCCTATCAAAAAAGTGATGGTACATCAGCGTGGCACTTATTTTTGTCCTCATTGTCAAAAGAAACGTTATTAGAGGTGTTATTAATGAGTCGAGTTATTGGAATTACAGGGTCTATTGCGGTTGGAAAAAGTACAGTGACACAATATTTAAAAACACATGGGTATTGTGTTTTGGATGCTGATGAGATTTCTCATCAGGCTTTAGACAAAGAAAGTCACTGTTATCATCAAATTGTGGAATGTTTTGATTGTCTGGATGACAATCAAAATATTTCTCGTCAAAAATTAGGACAAATTGTTTTTCATGATCCTCAACAAAAAGCCTTATTAGAAAGTATTATTCATCCCTATGTTCAAGAAATGTTAAAAAAAGGAATCGAACAATGTCAAGAACCGCTTATTTTTTTAGATGTTCCTTTGTTATATGAAACACATATGGATACGATGTGTGATGATGTGATGGTTGTTTATGTTGATGAAAAAACACAGTTAAAGCGTTTAATGAAACGTAATCAGATAGATGAAAAACAGGCAAGATTGTTGATGAGTCAACAGATTTCGATTGAAAAGAAAAAAGAGATGGGGGACTATATTATTGATAATCGTCAGAATTTTGAAGATTTATATGTTCAAATAGAAAGGGTTTTAGAGGTTTTAAAAAATGAAATTATACGTCACTGATCTTTATCGTGTAGAAATGCGTTATCCATTGGATGAAGTCCAGATCGATACACTTTATTATCTGTATCAGCCTTTGATTGGTTCAACTGCTTTACAGGTTTATATGATGCTTGTCATGGAAGGAAAGCGTATGCGACGTTTTATTGCTCCTTGTGCTCTTTCTCGTTTACTATCTTTTGTATCTATCAATATTATGGAACTGGAAAAAGCCTTACGTTCACTTGAAGCGATTGGCTTATTAAAAACTTATGTTAAACATGAACAGGATATCACCCAATATATATATCGTATTTATGCACCTTTATCATTGAAAGCTTTCTTTAGAAATCAGATTTTATCATCATTACTTCAGTTTTCATTATCGCAGGAAGATTTTCAAAAAACATTGCAATATTTTAAAATATCTTTAGAAGATTTAGAGGGTTATGAAGACGTGACTGCTAAATTTCAAGATGTGTTTACAATTGAACATCTTCATAAAGGAACACGTTTATTAAAGTATCAAGAAGAATTTGTACAACAGGAATCACAAAATGTAAAAGTTCAATATGATCGTGATTTGTTGTATCAAAGTTTAGCAGATTATCAGGTTAATCGTTCTTTATTAAGTCAAGAAGATTTGGACTATGCTGTGGAATTAGGATATGTTTATAGTGTGGATGCCTTGACTCTAGCTGGTTTAATGAAGGATGCGATGGAATCACAGGGATTGAATCGTCAACGTATGAAACAATCTATACAAAAGTATTTTGATATCCAGCAATCATCGAAACTTGAAGAAATTTATCATAAACAGCCAATACAGTTTCAGACACAGGAAAGTGCTGTTTCTCCACTTGTTTTACATATGAGATATTTGGATTCAATAACCCCTTATGAATTGTTGAAGGAAAAACAAGGGGGAAAAGAACCAGTGTATCATGATTTAATGATTGTAGAAACACTGATGGTACAGTTAGGATTAAAACCTGCAGTTGTGAATGTTTTGATTGAATATGTATTAGGGAAAAATAATAATCGTTTATCAAAACGTTATTGTGAAGCTATTGGAGCTTCATGGGCTCGTAAAAAAATTATGACAGCTATGGATGCTTATCGAGAATTGATGGATGCACCAGATGAAGAAGAAGTGGAAGATAAAAAAGAACCTGCAAGACAGGTGTCTTCTGAGGAATTAGAGGACTTATTGAATCAATTGAAGGAGGGACAATTATGAAAAAAGTCGCAGATATGATTTTTCAAAATGATGATATTCAAAAAATCAAAACAGAAAGTCAATATGCTTTATTGAAAGAAAAAAATATTCAGTCTTTTTTAAAACAGAATCACTTGGATGCTTCAGTGATGGAGGATTACTGGGTGGAGTTTTTAGATTACAATGATGATTTTCATATTTGTCAATCTTGTCAAGGGTTAGACTATTGTCCTAAAGAAACAGTAGGTATGGAAAAGGTGCTTTCTTATAATGATGGACAAATCATTTTAGAATTACAAAGTTGTCCGTATGGAAAAGCGATTGAAGCCAAAAGACAACTGTTAGATCATTTTGTGATGAGTAATGTTTCTCAAGAGTTGATGTTGACAGATTTATCTTCTTTAAAAATGGTACAGGATACAAAACATCTTACACCAGCCTGTCAAGATGCTTTAGTACAAATCTTGAAGTATTCACAATCACCAACTTCCCAAGGTTTGTTTTTACATGGACCTATGGGAAGTGGGAAAACAACATTACTGGCTGGCTTAATGAATTCATTAGCTAAAAAGGATAAACAGATTGGATTTATTCATTTTCCAACTTATCTGATTGATTTAAAGGCTAGCTTTTCTTCGGGTGATAATGCTTATGCGATGGATAAGTTATTGAAAGTAGATTATTTATTGTTGGATGAAATCGGTGAAGAAAATATCACAGCGTGGTCGAGGGATGAAATTTTATTGACAATTTTATCGTATCGTTTATTGAATCATTTGCCTACGTTTTTTACGAGTTTATACGGTTATAATGAGCTGAAAAAGGTGTATACTTTAAAAAAAGGTGATGAAATTCGTGCAAATACAATTATTTCAAAATTGAAAGCGTTAAGCATTGAAATAATGCTTGACTGAACGAATTTGACGATATAGAATGTAGTCGAAAGTGTAGAACACAACACCATTTTATGATAAAATAATAAGTAATAAAGCGAGAGGAGAAGTGTTATGGTTAAATGCATTGGAGTATTAACTTCTGGTGGAGATGCACCAGGAATGAACGCAGCCATTCGTGCTGTCACAAGAACTTGTTTAAACAGAGGAATTAAAATTTATGGAGTTAGACTTGGATATAAAGGACTTCATGATGGGGACTTTATTGAATTTGATAGTCATAGTACACGTAATATTATTAATATTGGTGGGACATTCTTAAAATCTGCTCGTTTCCCAGAATTTAAAGATCCTAAGGTCAGAGAAGAAGCTATCGAACAAATGAAAAAAGTGGGAATGGAAGCTTTGGTTGTTATTGGGGGAGACGGAAGCTATAATGGTGCTTTGAAATTAACAGAAATGGGAATTAACTGTATTGGTATTCCTGGAACAATAGATAATGATATCCCTGATACTGATTTTACAATTGGTTTTGATACGGCTTTAAATACAATTGTAGATGCATTGGATAAATTAAGAGATACATCAAGTTCTCATCAAAGATGTACAATCTTGGAAGTTATGGGAAGAAGATGTGGTGATTTAGCTGTGCATGCAGGACTTGCATGTGGTGCTGAAATGATTGTCACAAGTGAAAGTGGTTTTGATGAAGAAGAAGTCATTGAAACATTAAAACGTTCTAAAGCTTCTGATAAAAAACATGCGTTGGTTGTTATTACAGAACATATTACTGATGTTCATGAACTTGCTAAACGTGTTGAAGAAGCAACTGGATTTGAAACACGTGCCAATGTTTTAGGACATATGCAAAGAGGTGGACGTCCATCTGCCAGAGATCGTGTTTTAGCAACACGTATGGGAATTAAAGCTGTTGAATTACTTGAAGAAGGTAAAGGTGGACTTTGTATCAGTGACGTTAAAGGAGAAATTGTTGGATTACCAATTCAAGAAGTTTTAGGACATAAACGTCAAGTCAATCAAGGTATTTACGAAGATGTAATTAAAATTCGTTAAATATAAATTATTGTAATAGGAGATTAATTGAGAATGAAAGACAAGATGAAAAAAACAAAGATTATTTGTACTATTGGACCTGCTTCAGAAGATCCAAAAATGTTAAAGAAATTAGTTTTAGCAGGTATGAATGTTATGCGTTGTAACTTCTCTCATGGTGATTATGAAGAACATGGTAGAAAAATGCAGACAATGCGTGATGTGAATGCTGAACTTGGAACAAATTGTGCTATTTTATTAGATACAAAAGGTCCAGAAATCAGAACTGGTGATTTTGAAGGTGGATTTACTGAATTTAAAAAAGGGCAAGTCTCTACAATTTGTGTGGAAGATATTGTAGGAACTGCAGATCGTTTTACAATTACATATAAAGATTTATATAAAGATGTAAAACCTGGTGGATTTATTTTGGTTAATGATGGTCAAGTGGAATTATTGGTTGACCATGTTGAAGGTACTGACATTGTTTGTGTTTGTGCAAATGATGGAAAAGTTAAAAATAAACGTGGAATCAACGTTCCTGGAATTGAACTTGGATTTGATTTCATTTCTGAAAAAGATAGAGCTGACTTAGAATTTGGATGTCAACAAAATGTTGATTACATTGCTGCATCATTTGTACGTCGTCCTCAAGACGTGTTAGATGTGAAAAAAGTTTTAGTTGAAAATGGAAAACCAGATATTCAAATCATCGCTAAAATTGAAAATAGCGAAGGTGTTGAAAAAATGGACGACATTATTAAAGTCGCTGATGGAATCATGGTTGCTCGTGGGGATTTAGGTGTTGAAGTACCTGCTGAAGATGTACCATTAATTCAAAAAGAATTAATTAAAAAATGTAAAGCTGCTGGTAAAGTTGTTATTACAGCAACTCAAATGCTTGAATCTATGCAAGAAAATCCAAGACCAACACGTGCTGAAGTAAGTGACGTTGCTAATGCCATCTATGATGGAACTGATGCGATTATGTTATCAGGAGAATCTGCACAAGGTAAATATC
>CALVFK010000133.1 GCA_944326805.1 uncultured Massilimicrobiota sp.
GCATAGTATTTAGGTTTTGAAAAATCCCAAACATCAGTATAGAAAGTCTGATGTTCATCCCAATATTTTTGCCATTTCTTTTCAATGGCTTGATGATCAAATGGCATCATTTATCCCTCCTTATAATATAAAAAGCCGTCCTTCTAAGGACGACTTGATCGCGATACCACCTTAGTTCATATATGACATCCATATATGCTCTCAAAACTTTAACGCAGTTAACGACAAAGACTACTCTTTTCATCTTTGTATCTCCAAGGCGAGTTCATTGCCTAACCTGTCTATTTCCACCACCCATAGACTCTCTAAAAAGTATCAACAACTACTACTCCTTTTCATCGATTCTAAACACAGAATATTATATCATATGTTTATTATTTTGCAAATCTTTTCTTAAATTTTAGGAAAATGATACATAACAACAGCTCCAGCAATCGCAACATTCAATGATTCGATTCCTTGAATAGGAATATATAAAGTATGATCACAGGCATCTAAAACAGTTTGAGAAACACCCTGCCCTTCGTTTCCTAAAACAAATGCCATTTGTTTTTGAGGCTGATAATAATCAATAGGTAATGCCTGATGTAATGATGTTCCATATACACCAACCCCTTGTTTATGTAATAAAGCAATAGCTTCTAATAAATCCATTTGGCAAAGTGGCATTTGAAATAAAGCTCCCTGTGTAGCACGAATAACTTTATCATTATAAAGGTCAACACTTTCAGGTGACATAATGATTTGGTCATAACCAAGTGCTAGAGCACTGCGAATAATAGTTCCTAAATTACCCGGATCTTGAAGATTATCCAATAACAAATAACGTTCTTTCCATGTATCTAAAGTTTGATGCTGTTTTCGACAAACAGCCATAACAGGTTGCGGCGTCTTTGTAAAAGCTATTTTCTCCATGACTTTTGAATGAACATAAAGAGTTTCTTCTGGAAATGCTTCATCAAGTGTTGTAATCAAAGTCTGAATACATCCTGCTTTTCTGGCTTCTTCAACCAAATGAAAACCTTCCACTAAAAACAAATCATATTCATCACGATACTTCTTTTGTTTCAATTTCATTATTTTTTTGATTGTTTCATTTTGAATTGATGTAATCATGTATGTTTCTCCTTTAAGCGTTTTTGTAATATCTGATAATGTGGCAGTCTTTTCGCTACCTCATGGTAAAATAATGCAGAATGATCATGATAAAGAAAATGACATAACTCATGAACAATCACATAATCAATCAGTTCCTTTTCCAAATGAACTAATCCCAAATGAAAAGAAACACGCTGTTCCTTATAATAACAGCTTCCCCAGCGACTTTTATATTTTTTGATTTCAATACGTGGCATATCCAAATCAAAATCATGAGCCAGATAATCAATCATTCTTTCTTCAATATAATTATATAATATACGATAACACTCTTTTTCAACACAACCTTGTATATCATGATGATAGACATACAAATCATGACCATGACATTGACAACGTTTAACACCTATATCCCTGACAACCAGACGATAACGTTGATTAAAAATCAAAACATATCCATTATCATCATATTGATAATAAGGCTGAAAAGCATGTATTTGTGCCAGTATTCTTTTTTGATAAGTATAAATCATCTGTTCAATATATGTTAATGATGTGCCATAAGGTGCACTCACTACCAATTGTCCATCTCGTACACGCATTCTTATATTTTGCATATGTTTATAAGTTAACTGATAGACAATCGTTTCATCGTTGATCTGTATTTGATATTCTTTCATAAATCTCCTTGAATAAAATCAATAAATTCTCCCATATTATATAAGAAAGGACTGATCAAAAATGCGTGAAGCACTTTTAATGAATCTCAAAGGATTCACCCCAGCACAGTTGCAGGAAACTATTGATGAAGGCATTGCCTCTAAAGAAGAAACAATACTCGTTGGTTTAGGTGTTCTCTTTGAACAATATTATAATTCATTAGATACGACTTCTAAACAAAAATTTCTGCAAAATCTCAGTATGCTGTTATAGACCATTTGATGGTCTTTTTTGATGAATCCATAACTGTTTCACTTGTCTTAGTGCAATAAATAAACACAGGAAAATAAAATTCCATCGAAATAAATCCAACATCTCTACAAAATATAAAACTCCTGCAACAACACATAAGATAAAACATGATTTATAAGTGAATCGTTGTTCATAAGTATCATAGATAATTTTTGATATTTCAAAAATCAAATAATTTAATAACCACAATAATAAAAAATATAATGTTGTATAAATATTCACAAAAAACAAACGCCTTAATGCTTCCACAAATGAACATTCATAATATGAAATCAAAGAAATCATAAAAGAAACAAAAGCAATCAATAAAGTTGAAAAAGCATTTCTCAACATATATAACGTCATTTTATCTTTTCTTCCCGGTTTCATCATGAGTCTCCTTTTTGAATAGGATTTAAAGGTAATATAAAAGTATAAGGTTGTGAATCATCTTCACTTTTCATTAATGTAATGACACAGCATAACTGCATATCTAATAAAGATTCCTCTCCATCATAAAAGCCATGATCTTTATAATGATCATTTAAAAAATCTTCCGTTTTCCCCTTCAAATAAAGAAAACGTTCATAATCATTAATATCCACTTCCTGATTTTCTTCTTTAGAATACATATAATCTACAATCATATAAGGATATTTTTTAGCAAGCTTCGTATCCTTACTTGAAAAAGAACCAGTCTTTAACCAATGCTCTGTCACATATACATTTGTGAGAGTATAATCTTTATTTGCCGAAGTATATGTAATCATATCTTGTTTTTGCATAGATAATGTTTGATTATAAATAGATTTCTTTTGACGTTTGACCTCTATTTGTAATTGAACATTTTGAAGATCTTTTTCACTAAAGATATTCTGTCCTGTCTTGTTTTCTAAAAATAAAACTTGATTTTCATTTTGAACCTTTATTGTTTGAATGAGAGGCTGATGATTTTTGAGATGAAGGGTCACCGTCATTTCATCATTTTTCTTTAATAACTGAGGTTGTAAAGGTGTCATACGGGCATGTCCATATCCCTGTGTTTTTCCTTTTTGATAAAATTCATAGCCTTCAATTTGCCATTCATCATTTTGAGCATATAAACAATACTGGTAATCAATTTTTTCACCATAAGTATGGAAAATAAAATTCTGATACCAGAAAAAGAGTGTCATCACAACAAAGGTTAATAAAACAAATGATAAGATGAGTTGTTTTTTGATTTCTTTATTCATATCATCACCAACACCCATTATATAGTTTTTATAAAAAAAAGGAAAGAACTTTTGTCTTTCCTTAAGAAGAACCTAATGTCACATTGACAGAAGATGTCGAACCGTTACGATTTATCGTTAATTTCACCGTATCTCCAGGATTTTTAGAATAAAGCTGTGTTAAGAAATCTTTATAAGATTCAATATCTTTACCATCAAATTGAGTAATAACATCTCCAGCTTGAATACCTGCTTGACTGGCAGGAGAATTTCTTTGTACATCTGCTACATAAATCCCTTTATTCAGATTTGTCTGAATACGATACATATAGAGTTCATATGAAGAATAGCTGTCTAATGATAGTGCTGAAATACCAATTGTTGGTCGATTCACTTTTCCTGTATCAATAATTTCTTCTACCAGTTTTAAAGCATCATTAATTGGAATCGCAAAGCCCATTCCTTCCACTTCTTCTGAAGCCAATTTCATTGAAGTAATACCAACCAGTTCTCCAGCTGCATTAACCAATGCACCTCCACTATTTCCTGGATTGATAGCCGCATCTGTCTGAATAACATTCATATCCCAGTCTTCACGTCCATCATCATTTAAATCAACAGAGACAGTTCTTGATGGAGCTGAAACAATTCCCTGTGTGACAGTTCCCGCATATTCAATACCTAATGGACTTCCTACCGCTAAAACAGGTTCTCCTGCTTCCAATAAAGTCGAATCTCCTACTTTAAAAGCAGAAACTTCAAAGTTAACTGTCATCTTTAATACAGCGATATCACCATATTCATCGCTACCTAAGCATTCTGCCTTGACAGATTCACCATTAGAATAAATGACCTCGATAGATTGCGCATTTTCAATGACATGATGATTTGTAATGACATAAACTGTTTTTCCATCAACCTTATAAATAACACCACTACCACTACCAGCCAATTGATTATTTTGATATACTGCTACACCGACTGTAGATGTCTTCGCACTTTCAATGACCTCTGTCAAGTCAGATTTAACATCATAATTCACCTTTTGCACTGTCGTATTTGAATCGGAAGATCCAGACGATTGATTTCCTCCTAAAACTTTATACATTAAAAAACCATTACAACCTAGTGATATAATTAATAATAACACAACAAAGATTTTAAATAGCTTGTTTTTGTTCATATGTTTCATCATTTATCTTTCCTTTCTTTTTATATGATTATCATAATATACAATTACCTTAATATTATTTTAAAAATGTGTGAAAATGTCAAAATAATGTCTATTCTAAAATCTTTTGAATTTCATCTAAATGATCTAAAGCCAATTGATATCCATAATGATAAAGACGATCTATCTTTTTTAAATCTTTTTCAAAAGAATCAATCTGAAATGCTTCATTCGGCCTTAAAATTAATGCCTGTCCCTGCCTTTCTAATTCTTCACAATAAGCAATTGTTTCATTATATAAAAGATGTCTTGTCAAAAGTGGTTGAACCAGATGAGGATATTTATTTTTCAACAAACGACTCGCAATCATATTTGCCTTCGATAATGTCTTTTGATATCCTTTTGGTCTCGTTAAAACAATTAACATCTTTTTATGTCCATCTTGCATAGCTTTTTTCA
>CALVFK010000134.1 GCA_944326805.1 uncultured Massilimicrobiota sp.
CATTTTTAGCAGGTAGAATTGCAGAGCGTTCGCTTTCATTGTAGCCAATGAAACTGACCCCTCCCCCGCTGTTTGAATACCATGTTCCAACATTCATATTGGATGCATCTTCAGGTTTTCCAATGTCAGCAGATTTGATTTCTTCAAAATCACCATTGGAAATGAGATTGCTAGCAGCATTGACATTCCAGTTTTGTGGAATCATTGTTCCCAACATAGCAAATGTCATTGCTCCAGCGACAAAAACTTTCTTTTTGGTCTTCATACCTTTCTCCTTTCCCGTTTAGTAAAAGTATAAAGTTTTTTTATTCCTCTTTTACTAAACTTTTTACTACGGTCATTATATACTTATAGATTTATATTTGCAAGCGATTTCATCATTTTTTCATTTTATTTTTTTATTATCCTTAATATAAGTCCCTTACAAAATTCACAGAGGAAATAAAAAGGAGATAGTTTTCCTATCTCCAAAAATTAGCATTTCCACTACCAAGAGAAACAACTTCAAATTTGGTATTATGTGAAGTCCCTCCACTAAAATATCTCTTTCCAGAACCTTCACTACCATTAAAAATATCTATCTTATTTCCCTTAATAGCACCACCACGATCCACAACAATTCCATAGATTGTTCCTGCTGTACTTAAATTATGATTAGAAATCTTAATCACAGTTCCAAATGGAATAGAACGATCTGCCGCTAAGCAATAATATTTCTTTCCTTTGTAATACAAATAAGGTGAGTTGGTATTATTAACTCCACTCGTTGGTGACAATTTTACCCCAGATGAAGATGTACCACCACATCCTGTACAATCACCACCATATATTGTTAATCTACCTGTAAAAGTTGTACCTTCTAAAATACCACCATATTGAATAATCTTATCTACTGGTTTTTCAATAATTTCTTCTTTAATCATTTTCTTGTTTGTTTCTTTACCATTAGCATAAGTCAATAAGTATGTTCTCTTCGCTTTTCCATCTTTTCCTTTTTGTACAACTGTTTTTGTCCAGCTTCCATTACCTTTTGTTTTTGTTGAGTATGGTATTGTTTCTATTTTTTCTATTGTCTTTGTTTCAACTCTCGTAATTTTAATAAAATCCGCTTGTTGAACAATATCATCTTTATCTTTATTTAAAGTATCTTTTTGATCTAACTCAACATTTAATTCATTTAAGACATTTGATACTGTATCCTGCTTGACCAAATAATCTTTTTCCTCCTGTAAACCATCCTTTAAACGAATATCTACAGTTGGAATAAAATCTGTAATCTGATTAACAGCTCCTGATGATACAGTTGCTAACATAATAACAACATATATCACAGCCATCGCTAAAATTCCTTTTGTTCGGCTATCAGCCGAGACAACTACCTCTTTAGCTTTTTGTAACATAAAATATCCTCCTTATTTAATCCCAAACATTTTTTTGGCATTAAATGTTGTGATTCTAGCAACGTCTTCTATCTCCATGTTCTTTAGCTTTGCTATTTCCTGGGCAATATACACAACATTTGCTGGCTCATTCAACTTTCCTCGAAATGGGTGAGGTGTTAAATAAGGGCAGTCCGTTTCAATCATTAAATGTTCTATATCGATTGATTGAGCAACTTCTTTAGGGACTTTTGCATTCTTAAAGGTCACAGGTCCAGCCAACGATATTTCAAAACCAATATCAATATATCGTTTTGCCATTTGAGCCGAACCACTATAACAATGCATAATGCCATAATGTGCAGTCTGTTTTAAGATATTATAAGTATCTTCATAGGCATCTCTTGCATGAATCACAATGGGCTTTTGATATTTTTTAGCAATCTCAATTTGCTTTATAAAAACATCTTTTTGTTTTTCATGAGAAACCTCATCCCAATAATAATCTAAACCTATTTCTCCTAAAGCCACTACACATGGGTCTTGAAGCATTCTTCCAATTTCATTTAAATCCTCATCTGTTGTCTCCTTACAGTCATTAGGGCTGATTCCTACCGCTGCATAAATAAATGGATATTCATGAGCAATCTCGATTGCCTTTCTTGATGAGTCTAAATCATATCCTACAACAACCATATTTTCAACTTGATGATCTAAAGCATTTTGAATAAATTGATCTCTATGAGGATATAATTGTTCACTATTTAAATGTGTATGAGTATTGAAATACATCTCCATCACCCTGAGGCATAATAACAAATATTTAATACTTTGTCAAATTTCTAAACAAACAATTATATAAACATTCCCTTTACATCGACATTTTTTTAATTTTATTATCTTCATATTTGTTAATATAACAAATATATAAGGACCCTATTTTGAAATATTCCAACTTATAAATATTTGTCAAAAACCATTGAAATCACCAACATCATATATATAGTATGTCTATTTCACATAGATTTAATCAAATTCTCATAACAAGTGAGTTATTTTAATAATATAAAAAGGAGATTTTTTCAATCTCCCATCAATCATTATTCACCTTTGAAGTCAAAATGTTTGAAAACATCACTAACAGGTAAATCATTTTCAATACTTTCAATAGTATAAGCCAATAATTCAGCTACACTAATTTGTACTAATTTATCAAAACGTTTTTCTTCTGGAATAGCAATTGTATCTGTAATAATAACTTCTTTAGCAACACAGTCTTTTAATCTTTCTACTGCTGGTCCTGATAATACACCATGAGTACAAGCAATATAAACATCTTTTGCACCTTTGTCTTTTAAGATTTGTGCTCCTGCAACAATTGTTCCAGCAGTATCAATCATATCATCAATTAAGACACAGTTCTTACCTGCAACATCCCCAATAATTCCCATAACTTCAGCAACATTTGGTTTAGGACGTCTTTTATCGATGATTGCAATTGGACAATCCAACGCTTCAGACATTTTTCTAGCACGAGTTGCTCCACCATGATCAGGTGATACAACACATAAATCTTCAATATTTTTATTTTTTATATATCTACAAATAAGAGGTAATGCTTCCATTTCATCCACAGGAATATCAAAGAATCCCTGAATCTGACGTGCATGTAAATCTACTGTTACAACTCTATCTACACCTGCAACTGTTAACAAATCAGCAACTAAACGTGATGTAATTGGTTGTCTTGGTTTAGCCTTACGATCTTGTCTGGCATACCCAAAATATGGTATAACAGCTGTAATTTCTTTTGCTGAAGCACGTTTTAACGCATCAGTTAATACTAAAATTTCCATTAAGTTTTCAGTTACTGGATTAGATGTAGATTGTACAATAAAGACATCTTTTCCACGTACTGATTCTTCAATTTCAACTAAGATTTCTCCATCAGCAAAATGATGAACTTTACTCTTTCCAACTTCTGTCCCTAAAATATCAGCCATTGAATGTGCTAATTCTTGATTTGATGATAAAGCAAATATTGTTATGTTATTTTTCATTTTTACCCCATATTCTCCTTATTTTTTATTTCTTCTCTCGTATTCTTTTTCACGTATTTCTTTTAATATCTTACTATAACCTTGTTTGTTTTCCTGTCTTGATCTGGCAATAGCCATTGCATCTTCTTCAACTTCTTTAGTAATTGTAGAACCTGCAGCAATATATGCATTTTTTCTCACTGTTACAGGTGCTACCAAATTCGTATTACATCCTATAAACACATTGTCTTCAATCTTTGTCAATGATTTATTCTTTCCATCATAATTTGATGTAATTGTTCCACAACCAAAATTAACATTCTCTCCAACTTCAGCATCACCTACATAAGTTAAGTGAGAAGCTTTGCTTCCTGCTCCAAAGTCAGCTTTCTTCATTTCTACAAAATTTCCTAAATGCGCATGTTCATGAATATGACAATTTGTTCTCAATCTTGCATATGGTCCAATATCAACACCATTTTCAATAATAGAATCACTTAAAACTGAGAACTTAATTTCCACACAATCATGAATTTCCATATTCGTAAACTCACAATATGGCCCAATATGACAATGACTACCAATCACTGTTTTTCCCTTAATAATACATCCTGGTTCAATAATTGTATCTTGACCAATCACAACATCTCTACCAATATAAGTATTTGCTGGATCCACAATTGTTACACCATTCAGTAAATGTTCACGATTAATGCGGTCTCTTAAAAACTGTGTTGACTCAGCCAACGCAATACGATCATTAATACCGCCAACTTCATTAAAATCATCAATCTTGTAAGCATCAACTTTTAATCCTTGCTGATTCATGATTCCAATGACATCTGTTAAATAATACTCATTTTGAGCATTATCATTTGTCACTTGGCTTAAAGCCTTAAACAATGCCTGATTGTCAAAACAATACTCACCCGTATTCATTTCAGTAATATCTTTTTGACTATCTAACAAATCTTTAAATTCAACAATACCTTTGACTTGTCCACTGTCTTTGATAATTCTACCATAGTGTGTACTTACATCGCAATCAGCACTCATAATTGTAGCATAATTTTGATGTTCTTGATGATATGTCATGAATTCCTTTAAAGTTTCTTTACGAATCAAAGGAGCATCACCATTTAAAACAAGTGTCATACCTTCACGATCAGCCAATACATCTTTAGCCTGTAATACAGCATGTCCTGTACCTAGCTGTTCCTTTTGTTCTACAAAAGTCACACCATCAACAATAGCTTTGACTTGATCAGCTCCGTGACCAACAACCACAATCGTTTCATCCACACCCAAAGCCTTTAACTCATCAACAACATGATTAATCATTGGCTTATACAATACTTCATGTACTACTTTTGGTTTATCAGACTTCATTCTTGTGCCTTTACCAGCAGCCAATACAATAGCATATACTTTCATTTTTTTCTCTCCTTA
>CALVFK010000135.1 GCA_944326805.1 uncultured Massilimicrobiota sp.
TAATGTTGATGTTGATTATTAGTCAAGTTTTACCAACAGCAGCATTATCGTATGACGAAAGTTATACAACAGCAAAATCTTATTTTCAAAATCTTAAAGCATTTCAATCACTTGATGAGATCATTGCTAGTGAATCTGTAGGTGTAGAAACAGATTCAAAAGCCATTCCTAATGAACTTTTAGTAACGGATAGTGCAAAAGATATTGCTAAAACATTAATTGTATTAACGTTACATGGTGATGATCCTAGAAATTATCAAGGGGTTAATTATGTTGAATTGTTGGAATCAGCTGTCAGAGATGATGGTGCTGCTTATTTCGATAGTGAAAAAAATGGATTTGGTGCTAATAATCAGATAATCTGTGTTGAAGCTTTATATGTTGCAGGGTCTGATAAGTTGTCATTAGCTGCAAATTATTTAGCCACTATGATTCAAGAGAATGGTTCATTTACATATGCTGGAGGCTATGAAGATCTTGCTGTCACAGGATGGGCAGTTGAAGCATTAAGCTTAGTGAATGCGACGCAATATCAAACAACGATAGATCATGCATTAGAAAATATTTTATCTTATCAAAAAGAAGATGCTGGTTTTGATATGTATGGCTATGGAGCTGATGCGAATACACAAGCATGTGTATTGGCAGGATTACTTACATATGACAGTCAAGGTGTTAAATCAGGGAAATATAATCAAAATGAATATAATCCATATGATGTCTTATTGTCTTTTCAAAATATAGATGGAAGTTTCTGGTCAGCCTATACAGGAGAAGGTCAATATAATTTATTAGCAACAGTACAAGGTATACAAACAGTAGGTTATTATTATAATGGTTCTATTTACCAAAAGGCAAAACAAGACTATTTGGCTTTAGGTGAGATCGTAGAAACAGAGGTTGAGACTGAAAAAGATACGCTTCCAGCAAAGCCTCAAGGTGAGCAACCTAAAAAAGAAATTGTAGAAGAAACAATCAAACAAAAAGATGTTGTGCAAACTAGTGATCAATCATGGATTTTGGGATATGGTTTATTATTAATGGGAAGTGGAATACTTTTGATGAAAGGAAGAAAGTATTTTGAATAAAACAAAGAAATATACACTTATTTTTATTGCTTTATGTTTTATCTTTATTGGTGGAGCAGGTATTTATCATACCTGCTTTCTAAATCAAGAAGAAAAAGAAGTTGTCGAAATAAAAGAAGAAAGTGAAGTTAATAAGCAAGTCACAAACTTTCAACAAGAAACAACTCAACAAGATGAATCATCAAAAACAAAACAAGAAAAGCAGTCAGTTGAAAAAGAAGAAAAGAAAACTCAACAAAAAACAGAATCTCAAGAAATAACAGATTCAAAGAAAGATATAACAAAAAAAGAAGAATCTGAATCAAAACAGCCAGTACAGGAAACTTCTGAAGAAATCGAACAAGAAACGGATGAAAGTGAAGAAGTGGCATCTGTCAATGTCACTATTACAGGTATTGATGGTGTCATGGCACAAGATTATATTGAATATGAAGAAGGAATGAGTGCTTATGATGCTTTAAAAATACTAGCTGGGAATTATGAAATGGATGTCAAGGCATCTGGATTAGGACAAGCTGTTTATGTAAAAGGGGTCAATGGCTTGATGGAGTTTGATTATGGTGGGCAATCAGGATGGAAATATAAGGTTAATGGTGCTTATCCTAGTTTAAGTGCAGGTGCTTATATGTTAAAAGCTGATGACCAAGTGGAGTGGGTTTATACAACAAATGGATAAAGTCAAAGAGATTAGCCTTATTGGTATTTTAGCAGCAGTTAATATTGCTTCTCGCATTGCTTTACAGGCTTTACCTAATATTAAACCAGTGACTTCAATTATTATTATTTCAGTTTTACTTTTTGGATTGGCTTTTGGAATTAAACTGACATTAGTGACAACACTTGTATCTAATATGTATTTAGGTATGGGAATTTGGACTTTTTTTCAAATTTTAGCGTGGATTGTAATTTGTTTGTTGACGCAATGTATAGGTGATTTATATAGAAGAAAAAATAAAGAACCCTCACTTTTGGTTATGGCTGTTTTTTCTTTAGTGATGGGTTATGTCTTTGGCTTGATTGTATCATTAGAGCAATTGGTTATTGGAGGATTTCCATTATTTATTGTTTATTATGGAGCAGGATTATTATTTGATACGTTTCATGCTGTGGGGAATTTCTTTTTTTATTTAATAGGAGCCCCCTTGTTGTGGAAAGTATTTAAAAAATATAGGAAGTGTTAAGATATTTCTTAGAGAAAATTTTAACATTTCCTATTTTTATAATAAGGGTTGAATTAAAAAATATTGGAGTACATTCAAAAGACCGGCTAATACCATGACAAAGATAGGATTCATTTTCCATTTCATTAACAGGAATAGACAAATAACAAAAATAACAACCATTTGGATTTTGAGGGTTTCTACTGCGATACCTAATTCGCCAAAAAAAGCAGTCATAATAATTGTTAAACCAGCACTAGCAATTAAGGCAACAACGGCAGGTCTTAAAACATTTAAAACGGATTGTAAAGATTCCATTTGACGAAACTTAAGATAAAGCCATGCAATAACAGTAACAATAAGACAAGATGGAAGAATACATCCTAAAGTTGCTATAATAGCACCAGGGATTCCAGCAATTTTAATTCCCACAAAAGTTGCAGAGTTAATCGCAATTGGGCCAGGTGTCATTTGGGAAATAGTGATGAGATCTGTAAATTCTGAAATAGTAAGCCAATGGTGTAATTCAACGACCTGATTTTGAATCAGTGGCATCGCAGCATATCCACCACCAAAGCTAAAAACACCAATTTGCAGAAAACTTAAAAATAATTGTAGGAGTATCATGATTTTACACACCCTTTCCATAGAAAAGTTTTGATGAGTCCAATCACTATACAGATAAAAATGATATAGATCACGTTAATGTTAAAAAAATAAGTGAGGAAAAATGAAGATAACATAATAAATAGAGAAAAAATATTTTTTTCATGGATAATTCCTGCTGCCATTTCAAAGACAACCGCTGCGATAACGGCACCTACACCAGCCTGCATTCCTTCAAGCATTAAAGCTATAATGATATTTGTGCGGAATATTTCATAACAAAAGGATATGAATGAAATAACAACAAATGGAGGAATGATTGTTGCGATTACTGAAATGATGACTCCTGCAATACCAGCTAATTTATAGCCTACAACAATAGCACCATTTACTGCAATAGCACCCGGTGATGATTGCGCAATAGCAATCAGGTCCAACATTTCATCTTCATCAATCCAATGATATTCACTAACAAATTTTTTTCGCATGAGTGTGACAATGACATAACCTCCTCCAAAAGTGAAGGCACTAAGAGATAAAGTTGAAAGAAATAAAGTGACGAGTTTTTTCTTTGACATGAAAACACCTCCGTTATTATCATACAAAAAGTTGAAAAATATGTAAAATAATATTATTTTTGTTTCAAAAGTTATACAATATAAGTAGATAGGAGAGTAAAATATTTAAAGAAATATATTTTCTTGTGTTGAAGAAAAAGTGTTGTATTTTTATAATGAATATGATAGTATTGTTTTGCTAATGTATAAAGAAAAGGAGGTACGACAATGGTTTTAAATATTTTACTAGTTTTAGTTTCAATTGCTCTTATTGTTGTATGCCTATTACAAAGTGGAAAATCTGATGGTGTTGTGAATGCTTTGACTGGTCAAAGTTCTAACCTGTTTGCTCATCAAAAAGAAAGAGGAGCTGATTTGGTTTTAACACGTATTACTGTTGGACTTGCAATTGCATTTTTTGTTCTTGCAATCTTAATTAGAATGGGTTAATCATTAGGGCACTTTGATGTGTCCTCTTTTTATTAATTGGATAAACTAAAAGTGAGGTGATAAAGATGAAAGAAGAAATATTGAATTTATTGGCTGATCGTAGTTATACAAGAAGAAAGATTCAAGAATTGGCAGAATACTTTCATATGACTGATACTCAAGATTATGTTTCTTTTATTAAATTGATAAATGAGATGGAAGATGAAGGACTGATTATCAGAAGTCGTATTAATGATTATTATTTGATTAATCAGCTTCAATATTATAAAGGTGTTTTAGAATTGAATAAACGTGGTTTTGGGTTTGTGAAAGTTGATGAAGAACGTGAATTTTATATTCATGATACGAATATGAAAGATGCCTTAAATCATGATGTTGTTTTGATTGAGAAAGTCAAATCACATGGAAATCGTGAAGAAGGACGTGTTGTTCGTGTTCTTCAACGTGGACAAATAAGATATGTTGGAGAAGTCAAAAGAGGGCGTAAAGAATATATTATCAAAACTGATGATCCTAAATTTGATAAACCAATTATTGTGGATATGGCTCATGCACATGGAGCTATGCCAGGACATAAGGTTGTTGTAGAGATAAAAGCTTTTAAACCTCAAATTAAGGGAGATATTATTAAAATTATAGGACATCGTAATGATCCAGGTGTTGATATTTTATCTATTGTTCATGCTCATGATGTAGATATTGAATTTCCTAAGGAAGTTTATGAACAAATTGAAAATATATCAGATGAAATAGATCCAAGTGATATAGAAAATCGTGTGGATTTAAGAAATGAATTGATTGTGACTATTGATGGTGACGATGCTAAAGACTTGGATGATGCGATTTCTTTAAAGAAATTGGATAATGGTCATTATCAGCTAGGTGTTCATATTGCTGATGTGTCTTATTATGTGACAGAGGGTTCGCCTTTAGATAAGGAAGCTATTAAAAGAGGAACATCTATTTATTTAGTTGACCGTGTTATTCCTATGTTACC
>CALVFK010000136.1 GCA_944326805.1 uncultured Massilimicrobiota sp.
TTATATTTTATTGTAAAAATACCATCATCCATTCCAATTCTTTCAACAATTCCAGAAGTAATGACTGTTTCTTCTGGCATTTCAAATAATTGAAATTTTAAAGATGAACTTCCAGCATTGACTGCCATAATTTTTGTCATAATTTTTTTCCTCCTATAATACATCACATATATTTATTGTACATAAATTATAGCATAAACTCAACAAAAAATTGAAAGCGAATACACTTTTTCTAATAAAAAAACCCTACTCATAATAAGAATTATGATTAGGATTTTTTATTTGAGCTTAACGATTTTGAGATTGTTTACCTGCCATCTGATTTTGACCCATTTCAACTAATCTCTTAGTGATTTCACCACCAACAGATCCGTTAGCACGAGCTGTGGCATCCGGTCCAAGATTAACACCAAATTCATTAGCGATTTCGTATTTCATTTGATCAATAGCATTTTGAGCACCAGGAACAACTAATCTATTTTTACTTGAATTATTTGAGTTCATTGCTTTCACCTCCTGACACAATTAGTTTGTGTCAGGATGACAAAATTATTCATTTCTTTTCAAATTTTTTTCAAATTAAAATAAATCTTCAACTTCCTTATAATGATCATCAATAACAATTGTTTCACATTGGTCAATACACGCATCCACCATAGACTGATAATCCCACGTTTCTTCCAACGCTTCTGCTTTATAGCTTTTAGGTTTTGTCGCTGGTTGTTTAGGCGTGAAGATTGTACAACAATCTTCATGAGGACGAATAGAAATGTCATATGTACCAATCTTTTGGGCAACATCAATAATTTCTAGTTTATCCATGCAAGCCACTGGACGAATCACTGGCATAGAAATCACTTCATTAATGACAGACATACTTTCTAAAGTTTGTGAAGCAACCTGTCCAATGCTTTCACCATTGACCAATGCCAGACATTGATTCTTTTTCGCTACCCCTTCAGCAATACGATACATCATACGACGCATAATCGTCATCGCATAACTTTCATCACAGTGATCATAAACAGCTAACTGCAAATCTGTAAAAGGAACGATATGAATTGTCATTTTACCATGTGTATAATGTCTTAATACATTCACCAAATCCAAAACTTTTTCCCTAGCTAATTCATTCGTATAAGGCGGTGAAGCATAATGAATACATTCAATATCTACTCCCCTTTTTAATGTAAGATATCCCGCTACTGGTGAATCAATACCACCTGAAAGCATCAGTAAAGCTTTGCCACCAATACCAACAGGATATCCTCCAGCACCTTTTATGACATTATCCATAACATATGTGACATCTTTACGCAATTCTACTTGAATTAAAATATCAGGATGATGAACATCTACTTTTAAATCTTTAGATGTATGATGGAAAATATATCCAGCAATTGCTGTATTGATATCATGTGAGTGCATAGGATAATCTTTATCATTACGTTTTGTTTGAATTTTAAAAGTTTTTCCTTCACTCTTTTCAATAACTTCTAAACATACTTCTTTAATCTTTTCCAAATCACTTTCTACTTGATAACACAAAGAAAAAGAATGGATGCCAAAGACTGTCTGTAATTTTTCACACACAGCCTCTGGATTTTCACCATTAAGAATAATATACAAACGATCAAATGACATATCATATCTGAGATGTTGAAATTCTTTCAACATCTCTTTTGTATTTTGTGTTAATTTTCGAATAAAAAGTTTACGATTTTTTCCTTTTGTTGTGAGTTCTCCAAATCTCACTAAAATATGATTACATTCCATAATAATTACCTCTGTTTCTTAATTGTCTTTAAAACTTGTTTCAAATAAAATAAAAATTCATCTATTTCATCACGTGTCGTATAATGCGAAAAACTGATACGAATAGCACTTTTGGCTATTTTTTCATCAATTCCCATGGATTCTAAGGTTCTTGAAACATCATGCTTATGTGAAGCACATGTACTTTTCGTTGATACATAGCATTCATGCATCTCTAGTGCATGTAAAATAACTTCTGGCTTATATCCTACACATGAAAAGTTTAAAATATAAGGTGTTACATGATCTTGTGGTGTATTCATAACAATATCTGGAATCTGCTGTAATTGTTCTCTGACATATTGATTCAACATCATCACATACTGATAATGTTCATCTAAATTTTCTAAAGCCAGTCTTAATGTTTTTGCAAACATGGTATGCGTTGCTGTATTCGATGTGCCACCTCTTAACTGTTGTTCTTGTTGACCACCATTAATTAAAGGAACAATGGATGTGGAAGACTTTTTATATAAAACACCGCTTCCTTTTAAACCATAAATCTTATGAGCAGAAAAACTTGCTAAATCAACATATGATAAATCAATGGGAAGTTTTCCTAAAGCCTGAACCATATCAACATGGAATTTAACTTTAGGATTTTTCTTTTGAATAATCTGATAAACTTCCCTAATAGGGAAAATCATTCCCACTTCATTATTGACATACATCATTGTGACAAGAATTGTATCCTCTCTGATTTTATTTTCTAATTCTACTAAGTCCAATTCTCCCTTATCATTCACAGAGATAAAATCAACATCATAACCAAAAACATCTCTTAATTGTAGACATGACTGATACACACTGGAATGTTCAACAGCTGTTGTAATGATATGTTTTCCTCTGTTTTGGTATTGAAAAGCACACCCTTTAATTGCTGTACTGTTTGATTCACTGGCGCCACTTGTAAAAATAATTTCTTCGGGTAAAACTCCTAACATCTGGGCAGTTAATTCTCTTGACCTTTCCATTAAAGCACTTGTTTTTAAACCTATAGAATATAATGAATCAGCATTAGCAAAATAATCATTTAAAAGTGATTGATACATATGATTCACTTCTTGATTTAATGGTGTTGTTGATACATAATCTAAATAAATCATATCTTTCCTCCATAGTTCATTATATGTATATATACCATTTTTATTAAGAAAAAGCCACTAAAAAAGTCCAAATTAGGACTTTTTACTTGTTTTTTGAATTAAATTTTCATAAGAACCTGGCTTAATCTTTTCAATAATATCAACGGCTGTTGATAAAGCTTTGGTATATTCACCATTTCTAAATAAAACTTCAGCTTTTGTCAGTTCCGTATTCACCTCTAAGAAACTAGAACGATAACGATTTCCAAAAACAATTGCCTCTTCTACCATTTCAGCAGTCACAATTAAATTATGAACATTATCATATAGCTTATAAATAATATCTCTGGCACTGTCTACTCGCTTAGAAAGTTCTGATAATTCAACAGGGCGATGCATACGATAAGCCTGAATCTGCGCTGCCTTATCATAAGAATCTTGAATATAATCTTTATAAGATTCATTAATCATTGGTAAATGCTTATTCTTAATTTCAGATTTAATCTCCAACAAAACAATATTAATATTTTCTAATTCATCTATTGCTCGTTGTTCCTGTAAGTATAAATGATCTCTAAACGCAAAGAAAGAATTTAAATCATCTTGATGACTTAACGCATCATTCTTTACTTTTTCAACTTTATCAATCATCTGTAAATAAGAGAAATTTCCTGCATTCATTTCTTCTTCTAATTCATAGGAAGTTCTTAAAATCTGGTCAAAATCTTTATATTTTTCTTGAATATCTACATAATCCTCATTAATCAAATATAAATTTTCAATACGATTTTGATCAATTAAAGCCTGTTTATATTGATCATATATATGCGTAATCTTTGTATAAGCATCTTCCCACTTATTTTTAAACACTTCATATGATTGCTTTTCAACTTCCAGATCCTTCATCAAAGCATCAATATCATCAACAAGCTTTTGCAATACTTCTCCAACATTTTCCAGTTGTAACTGTTGAATATGTTGAGTTGTTGTTTCTAAAGTTGATTGAATGGCTTGATAACGTTCAGAAACTTGCAGCTGATCCAACGCAAATTCCCCATGAGACATGTCTTGAAGTAAAGCATCTAAATGATGAATCTTTTTAGGAATATACTGTCTGACAATCGCAATATAATCCGGTAATTCCTTTAAACGTTCTGTTAACCAATCCACTTTTTTATCAATATCCTGCGTTAAAGTTTTGGCATCTTCAAATCTTTGATTGTTCATCATATCTTCCAGTTTCACAAAAGAATCATCTAAATTATTAAAAATATTTTTAATACCTTTTACAAAATCTTCAACCTTAAAACGAATGGTTTCATAATGATCAATCAATTGACGATATTTTTCTTTCACACGAATAATTTCAATTCTTTGAATATTTTCAATTTCAGTAATCTTTTCAATCTTTTCTAATAAAGCCTGTGAATCATCTTCATAAACCTTTAACATGTTCTCAAGTTCTTTCATCTTCGCAGAAATCTTTCTTAACTTACCATAAAAAAGTTGTTCATCAACTTCGTTGACAAGAACTCCGAGTTCATTTTTCTGATAATCTGAAATACGTTCAAATTCTTTCGCATATTCTTCATATAGTTCTAAAACTTCTGGCATATTTTTTGAAATACTATGAACTCGCCCTAAACGATACTGTAAAGGCAATGACTTGATTCCGTTCATACGATTTTCTACATCAACAATTAATTTTCTATATTTTCTTAATCTCATTCCCCTATAAAACAACAATAGTACAATAACGACAACAAGCCCTACACCTATAAAAATGAGATTACGTATTCCAATTTGTTCTATAAACCTCATGATATTATCCATAACTTAAAATTCCTCTCTTTTCCTAAGTTATATTCTATCATAAATAGAAAGCTATTTCATCATCTTTTTCCAAAATACTACATAGAAAAAAGTATTG
>CALVFK010000137.1 GCA_944326805.1 uncultured Massilimicrobiota sp.
AAATAAAACATTTCTAAAGTATGGACATCACAATCTGGATGAATAGATAAAATTCTTTCTTTCATGACTTCTACTTTCTTTTTTCCAATCGTATCTTGTGTCGCAATGATTTGACGATTTAAATTAGAAAGCGATACTGTATCATTGTCTACTATTGTGATATGCCCGATTCCACTTCTGACTAGTGCTTCTACAACATAACCACCGACACCACCGACACCAAAAACAATCACATGTTTTTGATTTAATTGACAAATACAATCTTTTCCAACTAACAATTCAAATCTAGAAAACATATTATTCTCCTTTATCATAAGTATCTAAAAAATGATGTTTTCCCTGTTCATCACTATATGAAATAATGGTTGCCAGATTCACATTTTCTACACTCTTAAAAACATTCTTTTTCACATTAGGATTCATTGTTTCTAAATACTTTAATAAATTCTTCATTTCTTCTCTTTTTGAAGTATGATGCACTTCCCCTAGTTCTTCCATTTCTTCTGTAAAACGACAGGCACATTGAATAAATGACAAATCATTATAACGACACCAATGAATAATATCTTTTTCTTCAATCAAATACATTGGTCTAATCAGTTCCATTCCTTCAAAATTTGTACTATGTAATTTAGGCATCATCGTTTGTATTTGTGAACCATAGAACATCCCCATTAAAATTGTTTCAATAACATCATCAAAATGATGTCCTAAAGCAATCTTATTACATCCTAATTCCTTTGCTTTGGCATACAAAAAACCTCTACGCATTCTAGCACATAAATAACATGGTGATTTTTCAATATTTGTGACAACTTGAAAAATATCTGATTCAAAAAACTGTACAGGTATACCCATAATTTTTGCATTTTCTTCAATCTTTTGACGATTCTTTTGATTATATCCCGGATCCATTGATAAAAAGACTAAACCAAAATCAAATTGCCCATGTCTTTTAATTTCCTGTAATAATTTAGCCATCAACATAGAATCTTTTCCTCCAGAAATACACACTGCAATATTATCTCCTGGTTGAATTAAATCATATGTCTGAATAGCTTTTACAAACTTTCTCCATATTGGCTTACGATATTTTTTAATAATACTTTGTTCTATTTGTTTAACTCTATCCATACCCATCTCCTCGCTGTTTTATTTTACATGAATACATATAAAAAAACAATACAATCGCTTCTTAAAGAAAAACAGAACGTTCATAACGCTCTGCTATTCTTTTCCATCCCAACAGTAAGTACATAACTTACATGGTTCAATACCTATAGATTCAATAAGATCATCTAAACGATGATATCTTAAAGATGTAAATTTCAATCTCTTACAGATTTCATCTAACATTTGTTGATATTTTTCACTATCTGGATTAGCATATTCAGCCAATACCTCATCAGTGACATCACCCTGTTCTAAATCTTTAATGACACGTCTTGTAATAAGGTCTAACTCTGAATTAGAGCGTGAAAAATTCAAATATTTACATCCAAACAATATCGGTGGACAAGCCGGTCTAACATGGACTTCTTTGGCACCAGATTGATATAAGAATTCTGTTGTTTCTCTTAATTGTGTTCCTCTCACAATTGAATCATCAATTAACAATAAACTCTTATTTTTAATTAATTCTTTAACAGGAATTAATTTCATTTTCGCAATTAAGTTTCTTTGACCTTGACTTTGTGGCATAAATGAACGAGGCCAAGTTGGTGTATATTTAATGAATGGTCTTGCAAATGGGATACCAGATTCATTAGCGTAACCAATCGCATGTGCCAATCCTGAATCAGGAACTCCAGCGACACTATCAGGTTCAACTGTTCCTTGATCACGTTTAGCTAACATACTTCCACAATCATAACGCATCTTTTCAACATTGACTCCTTCATATGTTGAAGTTGGATATCCATAATAAACCCATAAAAATGAACAAATTTTCATTTGATCATTAGGTTTTACTTTTTGTGTAAATCCATGAGGATAAATAAATCCAATCTCTCCAGAACCTAAATCCTTATAATGATGATATCCTAAATTCAAAAATGCCGAACTTTCAAAAGTGACACAATAAGCATCATCTTTTCTTCCAATAATGACAGGTGTTCTTCCTAATTTATCTCTGGCACAATAAATACCCTCACTTGTCATAATCAAAATACTCATAGATCCTTTGACAAGTTTTTGAGCATGTTGAATACCTTCTACAATAGATTCCTTTTGATTAATCAATGCTGCTACCATTTCTGTAGGATTAATTTCTCCCCCACTCATTTCTAAGAAATGTGTTTTTCCTTGTTCAAAACATAAAGTTCTTAATTCATCTAAATTATTAATTCTTCCTACAGTTGTAATCGCAAAAGAACCTAAATGTGAATTTACCAGTAAAGGCTGTGCTTCACTATCAGAAATACAACCAATCCCAATATTTCCAGCAAATTCTTCTACATCTTTTTCAAACTTTGTACGAAAAGGTGAATTTTCAATATTATGAATAGAACGTTGAAATCCATCCTTTCCATAAACAGCCATTCCACCCCTTCTTGTTCCAAGATGCGAATGATAATCTACTCCAAAAAACAAATCCATAACACAATCATTTTGTGATGCTACCCCAAAAAAACCACTCATACTGTTCCTATCTCCTTTGTTTATCAATTTACACACCTATTCTAATCAATTTCATCATAAAAGTCTACAAACTTTTTATTATTTTACGACTTTTTTATCGTTATCATCAAAGAAAAAGTAGCCCTTTCAAGACTACTTTGTCATAAAAATTCTTGAACGTCTTTCTAACTCTTGAATAAACTCCTGTTTTTTAACAGGTGAAATCAATACCTCACTATTTCCATTTCTTCCTTTTTGAGCTTTATAAATAATATCTATACGATCCAATGATAAACCACAAGAACTTAAGGGATTATGTGTTTCTTTAAAAGAACGAATATCTAAATAAGGTATATCTTCATGAAAGAAATAACCACATTTCACTTCTAAATAATCTTCATGAAACTCATAATATGTTCCTATTGTACATGCAATCATTAAACCATCTACAATACCAAGTATAATCACATTCAACCAAAAACCTAACCATGAAAAATCTTTTACTAACGGTATAATTAAAACATAATTACCATAGACAATAATACCAATAGCTATAATCCATATTATACCTATCTTTGAACGATAACGTTTCATATACCCTCCTTAAAAATAAGCATCTATTCCATCAGCAATGCCTTTTGCACATTTTGTTTGAAAAGCATCATCATTTAATAAACGATCTTCAGTTGGATTTGTGATAAATCCCATTTCTATATAAATAGATGGAACTTCACTCCAGTTAATCCCTGATAAATCATTACGATAAGAAACACCTCTACTTTTTAAACCAGTAGCAGCACAATAAGATTGAATGACTTTTTGAGCCAGTTTGGATGATGCACTATAAATGGAAGAACAATAAGGATTATCACTTGCTGGCGCAATCGTATGTGCCCCTCTTGCACTTGAACCTGCTCCATCACAATGTAAATGAATGACTGCTGCAGCATTATTGTTGTTACCTATCATCGCACGTTCTTTATTCGAAATATCAACATTCTGACTTGTCCTTGTCATAATGACTGTATAGCCTCTTGACTGCAATTCACTTCTTAATTTTAACCCAATTTCTAAAGTCGTTTGAGATTCAGGAATTTTCGTTGTTGTTCCCGTAGCCCCACCAGCAACCTTTGCTTTTTTTGTAGAAGCTCCTGGTCCAACAGGTTCTAAAGAACTATTTCCTCGTCCTTGATGTCCCGGATCAATCACAATCACTTTATTATTTGCTGATGCGACATATTGTTGTGTAGAAGTTGTTGAAGAAGATGATGATGAACTCTGAGGTTTTGTACTTTCTTTTTTAACTTCCTCTTTTACTGTAACTGTCAATGTTTTTTCACTTTGATTATTATTTTTATCTACAGCTTTCACAACAATCTTATATGTTCCTGCTTTTTTCGTGTTGACATTACTTTCATATGTATAATAACCTGTCTGTTTATCTTTTACTTTATCTTTAGACACATATGTTAAAGGGCCATCAACAGGATCTTTAACAGATTGAATATAAGATTTCACATCAAATGAATCTCCATATTCTATACTGACTGAATCCTTAGATAATTGAATTTCTGGTAACTTTGTATCTTTTACTTCAATCATATGTTTAAAGGTTTTATTTAAGTCTCCTTTTGTCACTTTATATTCTAAAGTTTGTTTTCCTAATGTCATAGTATCTAAAGTTGGAGCTATCAATCTTCCACTTTGTTGATCAACAAAATCCTCTGCTTTGATATCACTTCCATATTCCACCACTGTCTGATCTGTAAACGTTAATTGAATAGAATCTAATATTTTCTGTCTTTGATCATTTTGATACCAGATATAACCACCAATAGCTCCTGCAATAATAACAATTATCGCTAAAACAACAATAATCCATTTCTTTTTTGTCATTCAATCCTCTCCCTTCATTATCTCTATTCTATCATCTTCATCTCATGAAAAAAAGAGTCGTTATCATAAATATAACAACTCTCATCATAAAATTAACCTTCAAAATCTTTAACGACTCTTTTTAAATCTTCACGAATTGGTAGCTGTTGTGGACACATTCTTTCACACGCTCCACATTGTTGACAGTGACTAGCTTTTTCTTGATCACTCATCTTTTCATATTTTCCTTTAAATAATTTTTCATCATCATAAATAAAGCAATTATTCCA
>CALVFK010000138.1 GCA_944326805.1 uncultured Massilimicrobiota sp.
CGTCAATTCAATATAATCCTGTTTTGTTATAGCGATATGATACAATAAAAGTATCAAAATCAA
This sequence comes from uncultured Massilimicrobiota sp., assembly GCA_944326805.1. Taxonomy (GTDB): domain Bacteria; phylum Bacillota_I; class Bacilli_A; order Erysipelotrichales; family Coprobacillaceae; genus Allocoprobacillus. The sequence continues at coordinate 64 of CALVFK010000138.1, forward strand.
ACTGATAACAGTCATCATCACAACCATCTTTAAACCAGGTGAATACCCTGTCAATAAAGACAGATGATATTGTATATTCACCCAGCCAATCATGCGAGGTAAAACATCTCCAAAAACAAAACCTAAACCTATAGACAAAGCAATCATTATAAGTAAACCCGTCAGATAATCAATCATCTGAATTCTTGTTCCTATGACAGTCGTATGTTGACTACGTAAATAATCGCCTAATTTTTTTAGACCTTGTTTGACCAATGTTTTATCAATATGCTCCTGTTCCTGTAACTGTTCCTGTGTTAAAACATCTAACACAGGAATGCCTTTATCTTGAAATTCTTGACATATCTGTTGGATATATTGTAAAGAAGCAATTTTTGTATCTAACTTTTGAATATGATGTTCTAAAACTGTCTGAAAATTTGTTGATTGATCTAAAATACCTGCAATATCTTCAATAGGAATTTCTAGTTCTCTTAAAAAACGGATTTTTTTCAGTCTCTCTATATCTTGCATATTGTAATCACGATAACCATTTTCATCTCTTTGAGGATGAATCAAATTCATTTTTTCATAATAACGTAAAGCATGCGAACTGATAGATAATTGCTTTTCTACTTCCTTAATTTTCATCTTTTCCACCTTCCTTAAGGACATTGTAAACCTTAGAGTCACACGAAGGTCAATACATTTATGAAAAATCATATAAAAAATTGATTTCAAGCATATAAAATGTTGGATAACTTGACTTTTATAGTAAAAATACCTATACTTCTAAATGAAGTTTAAAGATGAGGGGTATGTTATATGGAGGAAACAAAAAAGCAAGAAAAACAGACAAGAAAAAAGGTTCGCATAAGAAAAGATCATGTTTTGAAAGCACTGCTTATTTTAGGGGCACTCATTATTGTTGTTTATCTTTTTGGATGTTTCTATTATCATGACAAATTTATGAGTCGTACAGCTATTAATGATATTGATGTTTCAGGTATGACTTACAAACAAGCCAGTGATACGCTTGAAAAAGCACTGACAAATCAGACATTATCATTGACTTTTGTTGATAATCAAAAAGAAACTTTAAACCAAGATCAAAGTGGTATCACTTTTAATCCAGATAACAGCATTCAAAAGGAAATGGATAAGCAGAATTCTTTTTTATGGTTTACACATTTCTTTCAATCTACAGATATCAATTTAAATGATTTATTAATCACAGATCAAAAACAGTTAGAAAAAGCTGTCACATCTTTAAAACATGTACAAGATGAACAAATTGCACCAGTGGATGCAAAAGTAGAGTATAAAGATGAACAATTTGTGATTACACCAGAAGTTTTTGGAACAACTATTCAAAATGAACAATTGATTGATGCTGTAGAAAAAGCATTTCAGACACGTCAAGATACGATTCATTTAAAAGAACAACATCTTTACAAAGAACCAAAACTAACATCTCAAGATGAAATCATTACAAATTTAGAGAAACTTGCTAAAGAATATTGTGATGCGAAAATTACTTATAAAACTATTTCTGGTAATGTTGTGTTAGATGGTAATGATTTGATTCAATGGTTATCTATTGATGAAAAAGGAAATTATTATTATGATGAAGATGAATTTAAGAAACAGGCCACAGCTTTTGTGAAGGATACTTTAGCACCTAAAATTAACATTATTGGAAAAGCCAAGACATTTAAAGGCGCTAATGGAACAAGAACAGTATCAGGTGGAAATTATGGTTATAAATTAAACCAAAGCAAAGAAGTCACTGGTTTATTAAGTGATATTCAGGCTCATAAAAAAGAAACAAGAAGTCCTTCTGTAACTGGAGTACAGGCTTCTTATAGTAATGGTGGTTTAGGTAATACTTTTGTGGAAATTGATATGACAAAACAACATATGTGGTTCATTAAAAATGGTAATGTTGTTTTAGAATCTGATTGTGTCACAGGTTTACCGACATCTGATCGTATTACTCCAGGTGGTACTTATTATGTCTATTTTATGCAACGTAATCGTGTATTAAAAGGACAGATTCAAGCTGATGGGAAACCAGAATATGAAACACCTGTTGCTTATTGGATGGCATTTAATAGAGGAATAGGTTTACATGATGCAACATGGCAATCTTCTTTTGGTGGTGACCGTTATAAGACACATGGTTCACATGGTTGTATCAACTTACCATTGAATGTTGCTGCTTCATTATATAGCCAATTAAAAGTGAATATTCCTGTTGTTTGTTATTATTAAAAGGCTGTGAAGCCTTTTTTATTGACTTGATGTATGTTAGTATAGAGATAGGAGCTGATTTTATGAACACTTTTTTAAAAAGATTTGTACAAATCATATTTTTTCTAGCCATTTCCTGGCTTTATTTCTATATTATTCAATGGACAATTTCCTTTTTATTTCCTGCATCTTCTCTATCTCTGGATAATATTCTAGGTCTTGTATGTATCATTATTTATATAACTTTGGTTGTTCCTATAACTCTAATCATAACCCATAAAATATCTATTCAATAAAAAAATCCTTGCTTTTGAGTAAGGATTTTTTAATCATTAGTTATCTTTATAGATTGTCTATAGAAATATTCCCATCACTTAATACTTGAATATGACTATTGTAGAATGTTTTTATCAATTGAATCATATCATAGGAATCTTTCACTCCTGCTGTTTCATAAGCAGAATGCATGGCTAATTGTGGTAAACCAATATCCACACAATTCATAGAGACTTGTGACATAGCAATATTTCCTAAAGTACTGCCACCAAGTGCATCAGAACGATTCGCAAAAAATTGTAAAGGAACTTCAGCTTTTTGGCATAATCCTTTTAAGACAGCAATGCTGAGAGCGTCACTTGTATATTTTTGTCCAGCATGAGATTTCACAACAACACCTTGATTCATATATACACAATTATCTTGATCTGTTTTTTCAACATGATTAGGATGTACAGCATGTGCATTATCTCCACTTAGCATAAAGCTATTGGCTAAGGCACGATAGAAATCTTCGCTATCTTGGAAAAGTTGATGATGAATACGATATAAAGTATCATATAAGAATGTTGAAGCAGCACCCTGCTTTGTTTCTGAACCCACTTCTTCATTATCAAAACAAGCAAATACTTGAATAGATTGTGGATGTGCTCCTTGTAAAAATCCCTGTAAAGATGTATAGGCACATTGTAAATCATCTAATCGAGGAGCAGAAATAAATTCTTCATGAGCACCCCATAAAGATGGTGCAGTGCGATTATATAAGTAAAGATCACTACCATAAATAGCATCTTCATCTACCTGCAATTCTTTTGCAATCATTTTTTTCAAATCACCAATTTGACCTTGTTCACCACTAAAAAGAGGTAACATATCAATCTGTTTATTATAAGTATATCCATCATTGATAGTACGGTTCATATGTATAGCCACATGAGGAATCAAAACAAGATCACGATCAAAACATAGTAAACGTGTCTGATAACTATCATTTTGTTTAATCATCACACGCCCTGCAATAGATAAAGGACGATCAAACCATGATGAACAGATCATTCCACCATATCCTTCTGTATTTAACATCAGATAATGTTTTTTGACTTCCATTTCAGCTTTTTCTTTTAATTTAAAAGTAGGTGAATCACTATGTGAAGCAACAATCTGAAAATTATAATTCTCTAATTCTTCACCAATATGAAAAGCAATCAAACTTGACTGATTACGTGTCACATAATATTTTCCACCTTTTGTGATAATCCATTTTTGACTTTCTGATAATTCTTGATACCCTGCTTCATTCAACATTTTTTTCATTGTATCTACAGCATGAAAAGCTGTTGGACTTTGTTGAATAAAAGACATTAACTGTTGAGAAACTTCTTTATACATTTTTATACCTCCATTTTTATTATTGTATCACAAATGATATTAAATGGGTCTTTTTTCTAATAATTTTATACCTTCCTCTACTGAGGAAATATAAACATCTCTCAAACCATATTCATCTTCACATGATACAATATCATAAAATTCTAAATCATCTAAAATATAATCAATACGTGAAAGTGAAATTTGTGTCTCCTGATACAATAAATCACTCGAAGCATAACCAGCATCCACAATGATTTGTAAAATAGCTTCATAAGGATGAGGGTCCAAATGATGAAAACGATAAAATAAAGCATGTCGATTCGCTCGACGACGCATTAAAGCCAGTTTTTCTCCATCCCATAAAATAACACCATTATTTTTGGCTAGAGCGTATGCCTGACGTGTAAAAGTCTGATTCGTGACAACGACTGCTTCATCATAATCATAATACTCACATCCACTATAAGCCTGTTGAATCGCACTGACACCTACTGGTTTACTATAATACTTACATTGAAAAGCATAGCGGACACCTCGATAACTGGCAAGAATATCAACACCGTAATCCCCACTTTGACGTGTTAAACGCACATGTTTATAACCCAATCGTTTCAATATTTCATAAACATATTGTTCAAACTCAATACCAGTCATATGCCTTTTTAAACGAGGAATCCAGCCAAATATCCAGCCTAACAATGAACCACATAAACGCCCTAACAAATAAATCAGCCATCGAAATACTTTCCAAATCCATTTCATGACTCCACCCCATCTTGTTGTTTCATTTCATCCAATAAAATGTTATATCCATAACGTAT
>CALVFK010000139.1 GCA_944326805.1 uncultured Massilimicrobiota sp.
CAAAGCACGTTGAAGTTGTTGTTGGCGATGTTTTTCTTGACGCTTTTTTTCTTCTTCAATTTGAGAATTGGTATAGTGGTATGGAAAAGATGGAATCTCCAGTTGATTTAACTTCAATAAAACTGCACCAATATGAGCACATGGGCTCCCATCACGGCACCAGATACATTCACAATTGTAATCAGTCAAACTATACTCCTCATCAAAGGAAAAAGAACATTGAAACTCTTCACTTCTAACTCTCACGACAGCATCAACATGATATCCATTTTCCACTTGTTCAAGATCAATGCTTAAAACATTGTCATAACGATCATAACTTTTAGCAATAGATATATTATTTGGATTAGAAAATAAAGTTAATAAATTAAAATCAGTTTTCATAGATGAATTCTCCTTATATGTGCACATTATATCATATTTTATCATAATAAAAAGAGCCATATCATGACTCTTTGAAAATGTTTTGATTACAGATTCACAATTTCCTGTTCCAGCTTACAATTGTGCTTTAACATATAACTGATGACTTCTAAATGATATTTCTCCTGTAATTTTTCTAATCGACGTCTATCATTTTGCGTTAAGGATTTACAATAAGCCTGATAGTGCTGTAATGTGGGAATATCCATGCCAAGCATCTCAAAAGGAATCTGTGTTTTTTCTTTTAAATGATAATAGATATAAAAGCCTCCTGCATCAATATCACCAAAATGATAAAACTTTAGATGGGGATAAAGCGCATATATTTTTGTCAGCAACGAACGTCTTAAAGCATTATGATAACCACCTAAGTAAATCACAAGTGTATTATCTAAAACAGTATCATAAAATGAAGTCAGATTTTCAATGGTCAAAACATTCTGATCTTGGATATCTAAGATATGTAATTGTTCTATATTTTCACTCATCAAAGAGAAAGGACTTTTTAAACGCCCTAAATCAATGACTTGACCATTGAGTTCAATGACCATGCGTCCCCTTAAATAGAGAAAACCAGGATTTTTCATAATATTGAAATATGCAAAAGCATCATCTTCATCCGCAAAACTTTCCGGACAGTAATCAAATAAAATATGTAATAAACGTGTTTTGATAACTTCTAAACGTTTAGAATCTTTTAAAATTGCTAAAGAAAACTTTCTTAATGAAATTTCATAATTTTGTAATGGCAAAGCTTTCAAAACTGTAAAAATATCCTTAATTTCCAAAATATCATCAAGATTCAAATAGCGATAAACCGACTGAAACAAAGAAAGCTTTTTTAACATATCGATACGAAAAGTCTCCAACCATTCATATGAAAATGTTGTCTGTTCCAATAGCTGAATAACTGTCTTTCTTGTTTCTAAAGAAAAAGTTCGATTTGCATATTGATAGGCTTTTTCAATATTCATTAAAGAAAGTTCAATATCATCAATACCATCTAGGTCCATTGATAAACTCACGATATGTAATTCTCTTAAATCATGAAGTGCTTCATCAATCAACAAACGTTCATGATAATAATCACTGTTATCATATTTAGGAAACAGTTTACGCACTGGTGTATGAATACGTAAATGTTTATCTGAGCCTTGTTTAGACAAAACACTACGTTCATATTTATCTAATAAATGATTTAAAACCAATTTTCCATATTTATTCATGAATGATTTCCTCAACAAAAGAATGATCTCCAGATTTGATAATCGCTAAAGTGGTATCAACATAAGGCATAATTGTACTAGCCCTATCAGGTGGAACTGCAATAATAATCTGAACATTGAGTTCATTATAAAATTTCATCATAGACTGAATTCTTGTTTCATCCATATTATTAAATGCTTCATCAAATAAAACAACACATCCTGAATCTTCCTGATATCGTTGCTTAATAAGCTGTTCAAAGCTTGAAGCAATCACAACATAAAATGGTGTCTGTGTCTCTCCACCTGATTTTTCACGATTGACCTTAGAAAACTTTGTGAAATCACCATTTTCATGAGTTATCTTGATATCATAATCAAGATATTCACGATAGTCTGTATATTTTCTGAGTAACTTTTCTCCACTTTCATTATCATCTAATAAAGCCATTTGTTTAAACAGCTCATCCATAACATGACGATTTTCTTGTGATAACGTCGTAACAAATAAATTGTCGCTGTTATATTGCTGGTTTGTACTGATGATATCATAATATTGTCGATATTCTGGTCGGCGACTTGGATTGACTTCAAATTCATAGTGATCTCCATTAAAGTTTTTATTTTTCAATCCTTTATTCAGTTCCTGAATGTCTTTTTTAGCTTGTTGAATCTTTTCATAAAGCCTTGAAATAAATGATTCCTGGAAAGACATTTCACACTTCATGCGTGCCTGACGAACATCTTCCTGTCGCTTCACAATTTCGATATCTCTTAACTGATAATACATCGTTAAATAGGCATCAATGTTTTCAACACTTTCTTCATAACCCATTTTAGCTTCATGATTAAAGGAACGCATATGATATTCTACATCTTTTTCATCTTTGACAACTTGTGCATTATCCTCATTGATTCGCGATTGAAGCTGATGATTGATTGTCTGATACTGATATCTGCCATAACGTTTTTGGTAACGTTGTTTGATTTTTTCAACTTCTGGATCAAGTGTTACAGGAAGTGGTGGTAAAGATGACAAAGTCTGTTCCAAAGATTCTAAAGACTTCTGGTTATTTTCCATGCTGACTGTTTCATAGCTATATTGATTTTGTTTGTCTGTCAGCTGATTTTGAACTGTTTTCAATTCTTTTTGAAGCTGTTCAAGTTGGAACATCAAAGTCATAATGGAATCATCTTCTTCAATCTCACTTAAGCGTGTTTTTAAATCCTGAATTTGTTTTTCAAGCAGACGATAATCATCAATAATATAGAAATTTCTAACAAGATCGCTGATATGTGACTGTTCAATCCAATGGACAATTCTTGATGCATCTTGTTTTTGTTTTTCTATCTGTGTCATCTCTTGCTTTAAATCAGTTAATTTTTGGTGAATGATCTGCTTTTGAATTTTCATAGCTTCTTGTCCAAGATATGGTTGTTGATAGATTTTAGGATTGATAGCTCTTACAGCATAATTTTGATAAACCATGCATGTCTTTGTGATAGCAATTGGATATTGTGTCAAATCTTCAACATGTTCAACACAATGAACCTTATTTAAAATCATATTGGCATAATTTTTGGCATAGCTATTATAACTTGTCACAAACTGTGCCAAGCTATTTTCTGCTGTTTGAGAATATTTCTGTAAAGGAATCACATTTACAATACCGACACCAAAAATATGATGTTCTGCTTTATATTGTTCATAAATTTGCATAGCTTTTTGAAAATAAACAGGTTCAATAATCAAATCAAAGCGCTGCGTATTGAGATAACCTTCAATAGCCTGACGCCATGATTCATCTGTTACTTCCAGATATTCACATAAAGGCTTAACTTCAACTTTTTGCTGAAAATATTCTTCCAGATTCACTGAAAGAACTTCGATTAATTCACTGACTTCTTTGCGATAATAAAAACGATTACGATTCAACAGTTCCATCTGTTTATTGAACTGCTGACTGGTTTCTCTAAGCTGTTTGAACTCATGATTATATTGAGCTATTTTTTGCATATTGACATTTCGTCTTTCATTTAAATCATTACGGATATCAAAAAGCTGTTCACTTAAATACTGACTATCATAATCTTGATTTTGAATACGTTCAACAAAAGTCTCTTTCATTCTTAAACGCTTTAACATTGTGATATCTTCCTGTAATTGTGATATATAGAGCTGATAGTCTTGAGATACCTGTTCAAAACGTCTTTGTTGCTGATGAAGATTTTCTTCTAGTTCTTTTTTTAAACGATAGCTTTCATTAGATTCAAGAGTACTTTCCAATTGAAAGACATCTTTTTGTAAACCATGTAATTGATTTTGAATCAGAGATATCTGTTGTTTCATATCTTGAATCATTTTCTTATTTTTCGCGATACTCTGTACCAATTGTCCTTTTTGATAATTTAAGCTTTCTATATAAAACACATCTTTTACAAATTCATAATTTTTTAAATGTTTCATTGTTTTTTGATATTGCTGATATGTTTTTTCAATTTGTTCTAATAATTCCATACGTTTTTGTTGTTCTTTTAAGACATCACTTAAATGTCTATAAGCATGAATATTATTACGTAAATCATCAATTTTGACAGGATCTTCATTCAATAAAAAATCATAAATAAAATTATATACCTGATTAATAGGCTTAAATGCCAGGGCTCGAGGTATCAGTTCAAAATATTTTGAAGAGACACCTAAACTTTGTCTAAAAAGTGAAGGAACCTGACTCTTCTTATCTGCAAAATTGGCTTTAAGCTTGCGTTTTTGTAATTCTTTTCTAAATTCGTTACGATTATAGATATGTCGTTTATGAATAAACAAATCATCCTGTATATTTTGGTCTAAAACTTGAAAGAAGAGTTCCTTTTTAATATTGGCTTGACTTAATTCAAGGACGACGCCTATCAGTTGTGAACGTTTGGATGTTTCATCAAAATATTCTAAGACAATGTAAGAAACAACATCCCCAGTACGTAAAAATGGCTTACCTTCTCGTCCCAGTTTTCCACGCATATACCCTTCTATATTACGTTTTCCAGAATCATTGGCAGCACTGTTAAATTTGGCGATGACGATGT
>CALVFK010000140.1 GCA_944326805.1 uncultured Massilimicrobiota sp.
CAAAATATGAGATTGCTATATCTAAAATATCCAAATTGCCAGACACTGTCTAGCAAATTAAGTTGGTCACATTATTGTGAATTGTTGTATATTTCAGATGATGATAAACGTAGTTTCTATGAAAAAGAAGCAATTAATGCAAATTGGTCAGTAAGAGAACTAAAAAGACAAATTAGCACTTCATTATTCGAGAGATTGTTATTATCAAATGGGGAGACTAATAAAAAGAAAGTTCTTGAGTTAGCGTTAAAAGTTAATGAAATCGCCAAACCAGAAGATATAGTAAAAGATCCTTATGTTTTTGAATTTCTTGGGCTTCCGGAAAATAAACCGATGATGGAATCTGATTTAGAAGAAGCTCTTGTTAGACAAATTGAAAAGTTTCTTTTAGAACTTGGAAAAGGATTTATGTTTGTAGGTACACAACAAAGAGTAACGTTCGGAAATACTCATTATTATGTGGATATGGTTTTTTATAATAAGATTCTAAGATCATATGTATTAATTGAATTAAAAACAATTAAATTGATGCCAGAAGCAGTTGGACAACTTAATATGTATTTGAATTATTATGCAGCAGAGATTAACGATGAAAATGATAATCCTCCAATTGGTTTGATTTTGTGTACTGATAAGGGCAATGTTGATATGCAGTACGCATTAGGAGGTTTGAGTAATAATATTTTTGCTTCAAAATATGTAACATATATGCCTGACAAAGAACAATTAATTGCTCAGGTTGAAGCTGTATTATCATCTAAAAATAATGCAGAATAAGTGAATATAATTTTTGTGAATAGTATTGGCAATGCAACAAGTAGGCGACAAAATGACCTTAAAACCCTTAGTTTATAAGGTTTCGGAGTTCTCAAAACGTTAGTAATAATTGTTGTGAGAAGATTAGAGAAGTATTTAGACTTTGTGAGAAGTTTGAATGCTTTTTTTTTGATACAAAATATAAAATCTTATTGAGTAATATGTTATTTATAAATTCAAGTTTATCTTGTATTTTGTTCTAATATATAGAATACTGTATTAGTAAATGATATAATTTCTTGAAAAGGGAGGGAATATTATATGTTAGAAAATGGTACTTTAGAATTAAAAAAATCACGAACGATAGAAGATAGGATAGATAAATTACAAAAAAGACATTTGTTAATTGATGATTATCAGTTACTATATAATTATATAAAAAATGTAAATACTTATTATCATATTACTGGATATAGATTTTTACTGGATAATTATAATGTCGAAAAAGATGACTATCATAATCATAAGTGTACAGAGCTGATAGCTTTATGTGAGCTAGATAAAAAAATTTCTATAATGCTTTTTCAGGAAACTAGGAAAATAGAAGAATCTCTAAGAACAAGATTAGCAAATCTATGTGGTCAAGATGATATGGTAACTTTTAAACTTGATGATATTCATAAAATATCTTTGTTAAAAGATAATTATTGTCTTGTTAATAATTCAACAGAAAAATTCATTGCTGAAGATACATATAATCGTATTTTGAGTAAAACTCTTTATGATGATATTAATAAAACAAGAGAAGAACCGGCAATCAAGCATTATATCAATGCATATAATGGTATTATTCCTATTTGGGTAGCAATCAACTTTATTAGTTTTGGTACTTTAATAAAATTAATCGATTGCTTAACTACTGTAAAGCTTAATGAATTTATGGAAGGTAAACCATATAAAAAACCTAAAGGGGTAATGAATCCTAGTAGAGTTGATTTGAAATCTATCCATATGCTACGTAATAAAATATCTCATCATTCCAATATTTTAGGAAAACAATCCCCCTATATTGTTAAAGGAAAGTTCTATTCAATCTTCTTTTTAGGATATATTTCAATTTGTCATTGGTCAAATTTTTTATTTAATGAAAATTTAACATTACCTTTAAGACAAAAAATAGATGAAATTATTGAAGAAACTAACACAGAATATAATACAAAATTTGATTTTTCTATAATTCACAATAGAAAAATCAAATAATACTTTACATATAGAAAAAATTAAGGTATTATATATGTACGTTGTGAGAGGACCTGCGCGCCTCTCATTTTAATTTATGTGAATACTCATGTTAAATAGTTATAAGATGTTCTGGCAATGCAACAAGTAAGCGACAAAATAACTTTAAAGCCCTTATTTTATAAGATTTCGGAGTTCTCAAAACGTTAATTTATACGTTTATTCAGAGAAATGCAAAGAAACTCAAATCATTAAAAGCCTTTATTTATTGGCTAAAACTCGATTTGAGTTTTTTTGTATACTTATAAATTAAAAATGCTAAGCGACACGTAAGATACAAAATTCTCACCTCAAATTCTCATATATGCAGCAAACTATCATATACCAATCCAATTCTTGTCTTGCTCTTGGGGCTTCGAGGCTCAACCGAAATGGATAAAAAAATAGAACCATTAAGTATAATTTTATGTAAAAATAGCTATAATAAGAGTATAGATAAATATATATAAATAAATCGATAAATTTATTCACATTTCTAGCGATAAATCATATATTATAAGTGGAGAGGTGAATGTTATGAACGTAGTTAGAACTATTTTAGAAAGTACTGTTCCAATTTCACAATTTAATCGTGGCTTAGCTGGTAAGATTTTTGATGATGTCAAAAAATATGGAGCTAAAATTGTTATGAAAAATAATGAACCTGAGTGTGTTCTTCTATCACCAGAAGATTATATTGCTTTAATTAATCAGGTTAATGATGCAAAACTTCTACTTTTAGCTAATGAAAGAATGGAAAAATATGATGCAAACAAACTTGTATCACATGAAGATGTTATGAAAAGATATGGAGTTACAGCTTCTGATTTAGAAGATTGTGATGAAATTGAGTTTGAATAATGTGGGATGTTAAATATTTACCAGAGGCACTTGATGATTTAGATGAACTTGATGGAAGTCAAAGAAAATTAGTATTAAAGTCAATTGAGAAAGTAAGAAAGAATCCATTATCACAACAAGAGGGTGGTTATGGGAAGTTACTTGGAAAAAGAGGAAATACTGATTTAACTGGATTCTTGAAAATCAAATTAAGAGCATCGGAATTATGATTGGTATATAAAGTTATTAAGCAAGAAGATAGAATGTTGATTGTTGTGATTGGAGCTAGAGAAGACGAAGAAGTCTATTCTATAGCAGAAAAGCGTATCAAGAAGAATGATTTATAATCTAAGTGTATTAGACTGGAATTAAGAGGAAATTTATTTGAGTTTCCTCTTTTCTTATACTTTTTAGGATAATCTTAACCCAATCAAAAAGAACCACATCATAGACATGGTTCATGTGATTTTAGTTTAAATGTTTCTTTAGTTCCATCATCGTAATGAATCATTACTTTGTTTTTGTTGTAACTGATGATGGCATTTTTATTATGCATATCTTTTATGAGTAAGCTACTAGAATTGTTAATGGAAATTGTTAGGTAGTTTATATCAAAATTTTTTTAATCCATTGATATGCTTTATATTGAACAACAGTATCACATTTTAATTGCTTATTTATGCTTAATGCTTTCTGGATAATAAATGGAATTTACTGCATCAATTAAATATTGCGTATCAATATGTGTATATACTCTTTCGGTCATTGTCATTGCACCTTTATGTCCTACGATCATCTTTGAATAAGTAGGCGATACATTAGCTTCGGCAAGTAATGGTATACATGTATGTCTACAACAATGTGGTGTTTGATCAAAGACTAATCTCTCCATTAGTGGAAGGAAACAACTATCATAATAGTTTCGATATTTAAATGGTTCCTGTTCATCGATATGTAAAAGATACTTACATTCCGATGAATCATACCAATTTTTGATAAAAGTATAGATATAATCACTGATGGGTACTTTTCTAATTCCATTTTCTGTTTTAGATTTGATGATATCAAGATATCGGTCATTTAGATGAACATTTTTTTTAGTGATAATAATTCATCAATACGCAAACCTGTGTAGATTAGAATAAGAATGATTTGGTAATATTTATCTTCTCTTAAATCCCATAAAATATCTATTTGTTCTTTGGTATATGGCTTTCTATCATACTTATCAAGATTTTTATCACTATGTTTAGTAATATCAACATATTTAGAATAACCTTTACTACATATATCTAGTTTCATAGCGTAAGCAAATAACTGATTGAATAGTATCTTGATTTTTCTAAGTGTAGGATAGTTTTTATCACAATTATCAATAATATCTTGTAAATCAAATGTTTTTAATTCTCTGAACTTTCTTTCATAAATTTTAGAACAAACATTATATGCTGCTCTATATCCATTTATTGTGGATTGAGAAGCATTTTCATATTTATCTTCAGACCAATTCTCATATACTTCTCTGAATGTCATATCACAGGTTTCTATATTAAAAGGATGTTCATGATATTTAGCAAGCATTTGAAGTCCTTCATTTCTTGTCTTAGCATAACCAATGATTGCGTATTTTTGAGTGGATTTTCCTGTTTTCTCATTAATCACATATCCTGTAGTAATACGTACTGCATAAGGTCTTCTTCTTCGAGAGGCATTACTTAGTTTCGTTACTCCACCATATCTATTTGGTGATTTCAAGTTCTTTGCCATTATAAAT
>CALVFK010000141.1 GCA_944326805.1 uncultured Massilimicrobiota sp.
ATAAGTTTTTCATCACAAATTTGCTTTCATGAATAATTTGGGTTATATATTCGTTGTTTTAATATAAATTTATCTGTAACTATTATAATAAGGGATATTCATAAATATTGTTATTTTAAATTAAGTTTGTAACATTTTAATAAAAAATGAGAGGGTTTCAATCCTCCCATCATTTATTGATAATCTTCTTGAACATCAAATGCTACTAAATCATCAAAAGTCTGTCTTCTAATGACTAATTTACTTTTACCTTGATAAGTAAAGACAACTGCTGGTTTCGGTAGCTGATTGTAATTTGATGACATAGAATAATGATATGCACCTGTAGAAAATTGTGCAAATATATCTCCAGGTTCTGGATAAGGTAACATAATTTCCTTAACAACAATATCTGCAGACTCACAAATTTTTCCGGCTACTGTCACCTTTGTATCACGACGTTCATAAGCCTTATTGACAATGATTCCATCATATTGTGCATCATATAAAGCTGTTCTAATATTATCCGTCATACCACCATCTACGCTCATATAAGTACGAACATCAGGGATATCTTTCACAGCACCTACTGTATACAATGTAATACCAGCATTGCCTACAACATAACGTCCCGGTTCCACTAAAACCATTGGCATATCCCAACCACGTTTATCATAGCCATCTTTAATAATATTCATAATTTCAGATGTAATTGTTTCAAATTCTAACGGTTCATCTTTTTTTGTATAAGCAATTCCATATCCGCCACCGGCATTAATAACTTTGACCATAACACCTAACTGATCATATATTTCATAAGCAAAACGAACAAATCTATGCATTGCACTAATATAAGCATATAAATCAAAAACCTGTGAACCAATATGACAATGGATACCTTCAAATTCAATATGAGTTGAATCTACAATTTGTTGAATAGCTTTTAAATAAATACCATTTCTGGCACTAAAACCAAACTTTGTATCTTTATGACCAGTTTGAATATAACCATGTCCTCCAGCCTTAATTTCCGGAACAACTCTTACTGTCGCATAAATTGTTTTATCATATTTTTTAGCAAACTTTTCAACAAGTTCAATTTCATAAAAATTATCAATCACAAAATGATCAACATCATGAGCAATCGCATAATCTATTTCTGATGGAAGTTTATTATTTCCGTGGAAATAAATCTTATGTGGATCAAATCCTGCTTTTAAAGCAATAGAAATTTCTCCAGCACTGACACAATCAATACCAATGCCATATTCACTGGCAATACGATAAATTTCTAAACAACTAAATGATTTAGAAGCAAATAGTGGTAAAACATGATCATATTTATCCAAGAACTTTGTTTTTAATTCGTTCAATTGATGTCTTATATGACCTTCACTCATCACATAAAGTGGTGTTCCATATTTTTTCACTAAATCCATTGCATCCACATCGTCTATATATAAGCTACGATCTCTTATTTGAGCAAATTGTGTTTGTAAAACCATTTTTATTCCCCTTTAATATAAATTCTTTAAACTAAATAACCCATTATCTTTATCTACAATCTTCAAACAGGCACTGATTGCTCCTTGAACAAAAACTTCTTTTGATAAAGCTGTATGTTTCACTTCAATAATCTCATCATGCCCTGCAAATAAAACAGTGTGTTCCCCAAAGATTGTTCCTGCTCTTACTGATTGAATGCCTACTTCTTTCTTCTCACGTTTATGATGAACTGTTGAACGATCATAAACTTCTTTTGTTTCATTAATATCTTCATGAATCACATCATATAAAAGTTTTGCGGTACCACTTGGAGCATCAATTTTTTGATTATGATGTTTTTCTATAATTTCAATATCATAACCATTATCATAAAATTCTTTAGCTACTTCTTTTACAATCTTTGTTAGCATTGATACACCAAAAGAAGTATTATATGATTGAAAAATAGGAATTTGAGAAGAAGCTTCTTCAATATGTAAAATTTGTTGTTGTGTATATCCTGTTGTTGCTAAAACGAGAGCACAATGATTTTTAACACCAAACTTTAAAATATCACTTAAATTATCTGGATGTGAAAAATCAATAATTGCATCAATCTTTTCATTGACTTCACTTAATGATGTATACATTTTTTCGTCAATTTTCGCATCAAAGACAGGTGAAACAACACCCACTAAATTCATTTGTGTGTTGTTTCTTATAGCTTGAGCCACTTTCTTACCCATTAAACCAAATCCATAAACTAATACATTCATCTTAATAACCCTTCTTTTCAAATCTTTCCATTGCATCAAATAATAATTGTTTATTAGCTTGTGTTGTTGGAATTAAAGGTCTTCTTACCATTTCTCCACAAACACCCATTTTCTTTAAAGCTGCTTTAGGCATAATTGGATTGACATCAATAAATAAATATTTGCTGACATCATTGAAATCATAAGCCATTTCTTGTGCCAGTTTCATATCACCTTTTAATACAGCTTGTGCAAATTTTTCTGTTTCTCTTGGATAAAGATTAGACAATACAGAAATCACACCTTTTCCTCCAGCTGCTATAAACGGTAAAATATTATCATCACAACCACTATACATATCAAAATCTAAATTTCTTGTCTGTGTTAAAACATCCATTGCATAAGCAATATTATCAGTTGCATCTTTCATAGCTTTAATATTCTTATGTTTTGCTAGTTCTACAACTGTATCTACAGTAATATTCATTCCAGTACGTCCTGGTACATTATAAAGAATCATTGGAATATCCACACGATCAGCAATATAAGTATAATGTTCAATAAGTCCTCTTTGACTTGTTTTATTGTAGTATGGTGTCACAACTAATATTGCATCAGCTCCCACTTCCTTAGCAAACTTTGCTTTTTTCAAAGCTGTTTCTGTATCATTAGAACCTGCACCTGCAATGACTTTGACACCTGTACCTTTTGTCATTTCCATAACAATTTTTGTTAATTCAAATTCTTCATCAATATGAATGGTTGGTGTTTCACCTGTTGTTCCATTTACTAAAATAGCTTGAACACCACCATCAATCATTCTTTGAACTTGTCTTTTAAAACCATCATAATCAATATTTCCATCATCTAACATCGGTAATACAAGTGCAACTGCACTTCCTTCAAAAATCGGTTCCATAAATAACCCTCCTATTTATATTCTTTTTTTATTTCTGACATAGCTAAATCAACACATTCCAATGGAATAACACAAGAAATAGATACTTCTGATGTTGTGACTTGAAGCAAAGGAATTTGATGTTTTCCTAAAACAGTAAACACTGCTGCTGCCACCCCTACTTCATCTTTCATAGCATCACTTTCAATCTTAATTTTAGCGACCTGCCTGTTTTGATAAATTTGAATACGTGGATGTTTTGTTCTTATTAAAGATAATGCATCATCTAAATTCTTTTGATTATCTTGACTACATGTAAAATCAATACGCATTTCATCTTCTAAAATCACTTCTGAAATCATATCAATATTCACATTCATTGAAGAAATTGTTTGAAAAATATCTCCTACAAATAATGAATTTTTTTCTACATTCATCAATTTAACTTGAATAATATGACTATCAGATTCAATCAATTTCATTACTTTCACCTTCTTTTATTAATAAAAAATTGCAATGGGACCATTGCAATAATAAAGATGATTTTATTAAGCAATAGCACACCACTTTATCCTAAAGTGACAGTGATATAGATATTCTCTATACCCCCAGGCAATAATCACATGCAAATAATTATCCCTTCGGCAATCGTTCCTCCTTCTTTTTTAGTTGCACCTATTCATATAAAAGAACTCTTAACTCTTGCACCTCTATCTTTTTTTATACTATCATATGCGTTCTTTGAAAGCAACCTTTATTTTTTGTTCAATTATGTTATACTTTAAAAAAAGAAAAGAGGTGTTTATGATGCTTTTATTCTATACAATTTTATCACTCTTTCTTATTATAGCACCTTTTTACTACTTCCTGTGTATATTTAAATATATGAAAAAAAGTGGCCGTTATATACTTTATCTTTGTACAAGTTTATCAATAGTCACTATTTTACTTAAAGTTTTATTAAAACCATCTTTTGAATTATGGTTTAATATCGTTAGCTTTTATATACTTTGTAGCTTTCTTTTGATGTTATGTCTATTGATTTATCAACTCTGGTGTTATATTTTCAACCAATCTTTTCAAAAATGGATTATTTTCATATGTGTATTTATATCTATTTTTACAACTGGGATAGGTTACTATTCTCATTTTCATAAAGAAATAACACATTATAATATTTTAATTCATAAAGAAACATCTTTAGATTCTTTAAATATAGCATTTATTAGCGATATTCATATTGGTAGTGGAACAACACCACAAGATATTCAAAATCTTGTAAAACAACTCAATCAAAAACATTATGATCTTGTTTGTTTAGGTGGAGATATTTTTGATGAATCATCATCTATTGATAGTATTCATCAAACATTACAAATTCTTTCAACAATCCATAGCCAATATGGTATTATTGCGATTGATGGTAATCATGAAAAATATATATCTCTTTCTACTC
>CALVFK010000142.1 GCA_944326805.1 uncultured Massilimicrobiota sp.
GACAAAAAAGTTTAAAAAAGTTCTTTTCTAAGACAAATATAGCACAATATTTGCTTATTGTAAATATTGTGCTATATAGCTTTTTTTCCATTTATGATATAAGTCATATCATTAGAAAGATGAAATATATATTTATAAAATTCTTTCAATAAAAAGCACTTTAATCACAATGACTAAAGTGCCTATCCATATTATAATCCTTTTTCAGTTAATTCTCTCGCAACATCATCTTTGATTGTTACACCTTCAGCTTCAAGCTGGGCAATCTTATCAGCAAATTGTGGTAAGTATTTTTTATGTGCAAGTAATAATTCATCTAATACTCTTTTAGCAGTTTCTCCTGATGGAATCTGTGGATTTAAGATAAATGCCTGTAATGCTTTTCCATAATCACCTGTAACAGCAGCTTCTTCAACACACCATTCCATATTTTTCATGCATTGTAACCATCCTCTTTCTGCTGGTTGCAATGGTCCAAAGGCAATTGCTCTTGCTCCAGTTGCCCCAATGAATGCAGACACTTCTACAGCAGCTTCAGCTGGTAAATCAGGTACTGCTCCATTATTTCTTGTTGTGACAACAATGTGTGTATTCTTATTAGCATAAATAGAAGCAATTGTTTCACAGGCAGCATCACTATAATGTGCTCCTCCACGTTTTGCTAATTGTTCTGGTTTATGATCTAAATCAGGGTTTTTATATAATTCAAACAATTCTTCTTCAGTTTGTTTAACTTGTTGTGCTCTTGTTCCAATTGTATTGTATTCTTCAAGACCATGTTTCAACATTTCTTCTTGACGATAGTAATATCTATGATATCCACATGGAATCATTTTCATTGTATCAAGTTGTTCTTTAAAGAATGGAATATCATGGATATTTGCAGGGATTCCTCCATCTTTTCCTTCGTACATTGCATCAATAATTTGTTGAGTGACATCATTTCCATGTTCATCATACACTTTATGCCAATGGAAGTGATTTAATCCAGCAAACTTATATGTTAATTCATCCAATGTTTTACCAATTGTTTCTGGTTCTTTCATCATTGCTCCTACAGGAACATTACATAAACCAATCACTTTATCCCATTTTCCATATTTCATAACGGCTTCAGTGACCATCCCACTAGGATTTGTAAAGTTAATTAACCATGCATCTGGACATAATTCTTTCATATCTTCTACAATACTTAAAATTACTGGAATAGTTCTGAAAGCTTTAAAGATTCCTCCAGCCCCATTAGTTTCTTGTCCTAACATTCCATAAGAGAAAGGAATTCTTTCATCTTTTACACGGGCATTTAATAACCCTACTCTAAATTGAGTTGTGACAAAATCAGCATCTTTTAATGCTTCTCTACGGTCTAAAGTTAAATGGACTTTAACATCATAAGGTGAAGCATCCCACATACGTTGAGCCATCGCACCAACAATTTCAAGTTTTTCTTTTCCATCTTCAATATCAACTAACCAAATTTCTCTAATTGGAAGCTCATCATATCTTTTAATGAATCCTTCCATTAATTCTGGTGTATAACTACTTCCACCACCAATTGTAACAATTTTTACAGGTTTCTTTTCCATTATTTTTCCTCCTTCAATTTTCTACCTATAGTATAATATTAAAAATTATACTTTGCATATTATTTTCATTTCTTGAAAAGAGTTTATATGAAAATATTGATTTCCCATAATATAATGTTAATAAATTCATATAAAGATAGATTTATAAGTTACAAATTTAATGCTATTATTCAAACTATATTAACGATGCACAGTTAGGATATGCTGGTGCTATTCTAGGTGGATTTATGACCTTAATTGGTGCGTGGTGGACAATTGATAATCAAGAGAAACAAAAAAGAGAGGAATGATAATGAACCTATCAACTTATTTTATCTTATAATATCGTCAAATATAAAGAAATGAATCCATTATGCAGTAAATTAACATTATAAAATTTATTGTTATATCATGTGAAAATAACATTTCAAAAGGTATACTATCACTGATAAACCTTTATATGCATATTTTTATTATATATTTTTATGCAATTTGCATTTTTTTAATATATTTTTATATGTTTTATACATTTTTTATAATAAAAAGACTTCGTTTTATGTATTTTTTATCATTAAAATGATATACTATAGATGGATGGTGATAGACATGAAAAGAACAATCTATAATGATTTAATGAATTGGAAAAAAAAGCAACATAAAAAACCTCTTATTATCAAAGGAGCCCGCCAAGTTGGGAAAACATATATCATTAGAGAATTTGCTAAAAATAATTATAAAAATCTAGTTGAAATTAATTTTGAAAGAGATAAAGAATTTCAAGAACTTTTCAAACAAACAAAAACTTCTCATGATTTATTACAATATCTTGAATTAACATATATAAATATTCAGTTTGATCAGAATACTTTACTCTTTTTAGATGAAATTCAAGCATGCAGTGATGCTTTTACAGCTTTAAAATTTCTTTCTGAAAATTTTCCATGTGATATCATCTGTTCTGGAAGTATGCTAGGTATTGCTGTGGCGTCAAGTTCTTCATTTCCAGTTGGCTATGTTGAAACGTGGGAGATGTATCCATTAACTTTTCTAGAATTCATTGATGCAATGGGTATTAATCAATCTGTCATTGATATTATTGATCAATCGATTGACAATCATAAGTCTATTCCTGCTGGAATTCATGAAAAATTTAATCAGTTCTTTAAAGACTATATGATTATTGGCGGCATGCCAGAAGTTGTCCAGACCTATTTTCAGACAAAATCCTATAGAGAGGCTTTGATGGTTCAAAGACAGATTGTTGATGACTATAGAAATGATATGCTTAAATATGCTCATGGTTCTGAAAAAATAAAAGCAAGAGAATGTTATGATTCTATACCTCTTCAACTTGCTAAAGAAAATAAGAAGTTTCAATATAAATTAATCAAAAAAGGTGGAAATGCACGCTATTATGAATCAAGTCTTGATTGGTTGAAAGACAGTGGACTTATTATCAAAACATATAGATTAAAAAATCCAGAGATTCCGTTAGAAGTCAACAAAGAATTGAATATATTCAAAATTTATATGGCAGATACAGGTCTTCTTATATCTCAATTTGACGAAGCTGTCATTAAAGCATTGATTTCTGGAGATTTAGGATATTTCAAAGGTGCTCTATATGAAAATATCGTTGTCCAGATACTTCATTCAAAAAAGAAAGAAACTTATTATTATGAACCTTCTCAATCACAGGAAATAGATTTTATCATTTATTATCAAGGAGAAGTGACTCCTATTGAAGTCAAATCATCACGTAACACAGTATCAACATCATTTAATAATTTTATAAAAAAATACAGCCCTTCCTTAGCTTTAAAATTTTCTCAAAAAAATATTGGTGAAAATTCTCAAAATGTACGCTACTACCCATTATATACACTTGAATTTATTCTTAATAAAGAAAAGCCTATTTTACCATAAAAAAGAATGTCAGTTGAAATGACATTCCTTTTTATTTATCATTTTTCCTTTTCTTACTAGCATAATAAGCACGAACAAGCGTCTGTGTCTTTCGAATATGCTTTTGAATCGTTTCTTTCGCTAACTTTTTATCTCCAGATACAATCGAATCCAAAATTGCACGATGCTCTTGAATCGCTGTTTCCAATCTTTCTGGTTGTGTAATAGAATGACGACTTGTCACCGATACATAATAATGAACATCTTTTAATAATTGTTCAAAATATTGAGATTGTGTCGCTTGATAAATTGTTTCATGATATAAAATATTTAAATCATTAATTTTTTCCTGATCTTTTTTTAAAGTATAAAACTCCATGAGTTCAAAAACGTCTTTAATCTTAGCCAGATGCTCTTCATCCATTCTATCAATAGCCAACTGAATAGCTAATCCTTCTAAAGCACAACGGATTTCAAACATATCATCAATATCACGTGGAGAAAATCCTTTCACATATACTCCTTTATTAGGAATACTTTCAACAAGGCCTTCTAATTCCAATTGTTTTAAAGCTTCGCGAATAGGTGTACGACTAATCTTTAATTCATTAGCCAAAGCTAATTCATTTAACTTTTGCCCATGCTCATATTCTTCATTCAAAATACGGTCCCTTAAAATATCAAATATCTTATTTCCTAAAGAGCCATGAGATACATGTTCAAATAAACTATGTGATGGCATCCTTTTCCCTCCTATAATTCTTCTATAATCGCTTGAACAAATTCTGTAGTTGAAGCATGACCACCAATATCAGGAGTCACAACTTCCTGTTTTTCAACAACTTTTGCTAAAGCATCTCTTAATGTCTTCGCTGCTTCAATATTCCCTAAATCTTCTAACATTAACGCAAAAGCTAATAATAATGCACTTGGATTCGCAATATTTTGTCCAGCAATATCTGGGGCACTGCCATGAACTGCCTCATAAATACGATATTCATCTCCAATATTTCCACTAGGAGCAAAACCAAGTCCTCCAACAAGTCCAGCACATAAATCAGAAAAAATATCGCCATATAAATTAGG
>CALVFK010000143.1 GCA_944326805.1 uncultured Massilimicrobiota sp.
TATAAAAAAAAAGAAAAATGTCAAATACTTTTTGTTGGAAATAAATGATTTTTATGATAGAATAATGTCGAAATATGAAAATAACACCAACTATAAAAATATCTATGAAAGGGGAAATAAAGATGTTTTTATATGTCTGGTTTTTTATTTTAGGAACAATAGTTGGATGTATTTTTCAGTTATGCATGGATCGTTTACCATTAGGATTAAATGTGATCAAAGGGCAAATTTTTTGTTTTCATTGTTTTCATCCTTTGCGATGGTTTGACTTAGTGCCTATTATCAGTTATATTTTATCAAAAGGAAGATGTCGTTATTGTCAGTGTCGTATATCTTTACGTTATCCAATTTTTGAATTATTGAGCGGATTATTACTCGTATTCATGGTCTATCATGTCACACCATTAGAAAAAGCATGTCTTTTGTATTTGTTGATAATGGATTTTACAATTTTAACAATCATTGATTTGGAATGGCAAATCATACCTGATTTTACTCTTTGGCTGGAAGCTATCCTTACTATCGGTTTGGTGTTTTATATTGATGTTCCATTTAAAGAAAGAATTATAGGGATGTTTATTATTAGTTTGCCTATGTTTTTAATGAATCAATGGTTTATAGAAAGTTTTGGAGGAGGAGACATCAAACTAATGTTTATCAGTGGTTTTTTATTGGGATATATCCATATTCTATTGGCTTTTTGCATTGCAGTTATTGCAGGAGGCATTTATGCAGGCGTTCTAATGATACAAAAAAAGGCTAATCGTCATAGTTACATAGCTTTTGGAGGTTTTTTATGTCTGGGAATTCTTATCTCATTGTTTTATGGAGATTTGATTTTGTCTTTTTATGGTTTATAATTTGTGTTATTTCAAAAATAGTAATTTATATTTATTTATTCACTAAAATAATTGACAATGTTTTTGCCTTGTGATATTTTATAGTAAAGAAACCAATGAGTGGGAGATAAAACTTAAAGATGTGCTTTTAGAGAGTCTAGGATGGTGAAAGCTAGATAGTGGCAGTTAAGTAAATGGACCCATGAGGGCAAAGGGGAAAGGCGACGAGTATCCTGCGACGTGAGCTTACGTTATCAAGCAAAAATGTGTTGGCATTTTAATGAGAGGGTTATTTTTATGACCAATAAAGGTGGTACCGCAGGTGATGACATCTGTCCTTTGATGGACAGGTGTTTTTTGTTTAGATGCCAATAAGAAAGGAGAATAGTTATGTTTTTGAAACGATGGTGTCTTTCTTTCGTGTAATAGTGAATACAATAAAGAAAGGTGAGGAAAATAATGAAAAAGATATATAAACAAATTTTATTAGCTGTGAGTGTATTGTTGCTGGTGGTAGGATGTCAAAATACTGACACAAAAATGAAAAAAGTTGCTATTATACAATATATGGAACATACTTCTTTAGATATGATTAAAGCATCTTTTGATCAACAGATGGAAAATTTAGGATATAAAGATGATGAAAATGTCGAATATATTTTTAAAAATGCACAAGGAGATAACAATATTGCAGCAAGTATTACCCAAACATTTCAGTCTGAAGATGCAGATGTTGTAGTAGCCATAGCAACTCCTGTTGCACAATCTGTTGCATCGCTTTCAAAAACAACACCAATAGTTTTTTCAGCAGTCAGTGATCCAATTGGTGCGAAATTGACAACTTCTTTAGAACATCCTGATAAAAATATGACAGGAACAAGTGATGAAATACAAGTGGATCTTATACTTGATAGAGCTTTTCAATTACAACCTGATTTAAAAACTTTAGGGGTTATATACAATAAAGGGGAAGCAAATTCGGTAACGAATATTCAAAAGGCAAAAGACTATGCTAAGACACATCATTTAATAATTAAAGAAGCAACAATTACTAATGTGAATGAGGTACAAAGTGCTATTGATGTTCTAGCAAATCAATGTGATGCTGTGTTTGCTCCTAATGATAATACTGTTGCCAGTGCAATGAATGTGGTGAGTCATGCCTGTATAGAAGCGAAAGTGCCTCTTTATGTAGGTGCTGATTCAATGGTTCAAGATGGTGGATTTTTAAGTGTTGGTATTAACTATGAAGATTTAGGAAAAGAAACAGCCAATATGGTTGATCAGGTTTTAAATGGAACACCGATAAGAGATATTCCTGTAAAAGTTTTTAAAGATGATTTAAATATTTATGTGAATGAAGATGTTATGCATGAATTAGACATCACATTACCTGAAACACTTTTGCAGGACAAAGCATTAAAATTGATAGAGGGGTGAAAAAGATGCTGAATCAAGTTGTTGTTATTGGGGCATTAGAGTTAGGCAGTATTTTTGCGATAATGTCTTTAGGATTATATATTAGTTATAAAGTTTTAAACTTACCTGATTTAACGGTGGATGGAAGTTTTACTTTAGGTTGTGCTGTCAGTGCAGTGATGACATTATCAGGTCATCCTGTCATCGGTTTGATTTTGGCATTTATTTCTGGTTTATTGGCAGGGGTGGTAACAGGTGTCTTAACAACCAAATTAAAAATAGCGTCATTACTGGCAGGAATTTTAACGATGACAGGACTTTATTCAGTAAATCTCAAAATTATGAATGATTCACCTCATATTTCCTTATTTGACTGTTCGACAGTATTTACACCATTATCAGTTTTTGGAGAGTATGGCGTTCTTTTGTTCATTGGAGTTGTCGTTATTGTTGTGACATTATGTCTTCACTATTTTTTAAAAACCCAGTTTGGCTTAGCTTTACGTGCTTGTGGTGATAATGAAGATATGGTTAAAGCTTCTTCTATTGATGTTGATATCATGAAAATGATTGGACTTTCTCTCGCTAATGGGCTGGTTTCTTTATCGGGAGCTATTTATGCTCAACATCAGGCTTTTAGTGATAGTCAAAGTGGAACGGGAATGATGGTTATAGGACTTGCCAGTATTATTATAGGAATGGCTTTTATAAAAAAAGATCAGATGGCTTATCAATTATTAGCAGTGATTGTTGGTTCTATTATTTATCGTGGTATTTTAACAATTGCATTACAGATAGGTATTCCGTCAACAGATTTGAAATTATTATCAGCTATACTTGTTGTTGTGGCTTTAATTTTAACAAAAGTCAAAATGAGGAGGAAAGAGGTATGTTAGAACTACAAGATATATCAGTCATTTTTCATCCTGGAACAATTCATGAAAAAGTTGCTTTATCACATATTAATTTTCGTATTGAAGAAGGTGATTTCATTACTATTATTGGGAGTAATGGAGCGGGGAAATCAACATTATTTCAGACAATCAGTGGGGCTATTGCCCCTTACCAAGGACATATCTTTCTTCATCAGCAGGACATAACCTCTTTAAAAGAACATAAGCGTTCTCGCTTTATTGGTCGCCTTTTTCAAGACCCACTTAAGGGAACTGCTCCATCTATGACGATTGCAGAAAATCTGGCATTGGCCGGATGTCAAGGACATTATTTTTCTTTAAAACCCATTTTAGCTAAACAACGTCAACAGATGTACGAGGCTTTAAAAGAATTGAATCTAGGATTAGAAGAACGTATGGACACAAAAGTCGGTGTTCTTTCTGGAGGACAGCGACAAGCTTTATCTTTATTGATGGCAACTTATGCCAAGCCACAACTTTTATTGCTTGATGAACATACTGCTGCTCTCGATCCTCAAACCGCCTCAAAAGTTTTAGAACTTACTGATAAGATTGTCAAAAAAAATCAAATGACAACATTGATGATTACTCATAATATGCAAGACGCTTTAACATATGGTCAGAAAATTATGATTATGAAAGAAGGTCAAATTATTGATGTTATTAATAGTGAACGAAAAAAAGATTTGACAGTTGAACAGCTGATTCATCTCTATTCATCAAAAACAAATGATTATAATGATCGTATATTGCTTTAAAGAAAAAAGATATCATGATGATATCTTTTTTCTTTAAAGATAGTATTGTTGAAAATAATGTAAACGAATTAAATCGCAAATGGTCATAATCTGATAGTTAAAATTAATACTATCAAATTTACCTGGAACATAAATAACCTTGCAATTAGGTGTTGTTTCTGTTTTTAGATATTTTTTATTTTGAGTAATTAAAATTTGTTGTGACTTGTCAATATGAACATCAGCTTTAGATTTCTTAAATCCTTCAAGATAACGACCTGTTGCACTAATCACAATAGCTACATCATGTTCATCCATGACAATAGGATCGTAATTATGATATTGAATAAATGGTTTACCAAAAGTAATCATATCTGTTTGCAGCTCTATCGCAATAGAAATAGGGTATAATGCTCCAAATACAACAATTCTTTTGGCACGATAAAGTTTTTGACAAATATCACTGATAATTTTTTCCATTTCATCATCACTACAATCTTTATCCATTTTTTCAATAAATTCACGACTATCAACACCAATCATTCTGACACGAATCTGATTCAAACGTGTCTGATGATGATTAACAAGTGTTTCTCT
>CALVFK010000144.1 GCA_944326805.1 uncultured Massilimicrobiota sp.
AAATCAGCTGAAGAAATATAAACCTTTTTATCTTCACCCGCTCCAAAAATATAAATACGTGAATGTTCCAGATAACGTCCAACAATAGAAATCACTCGAATATTATCAGTATAACCTTCAACATGAGGAATAATACAACAAATACCTCTGACAATCATATCAATCTTGACTCCTGCCTGACTGGCTTCAATCAATTTGTTAATCATTGTTTTTGATGTTACCGAATTACATTTAAATCCGACATAAGCTTCTTTACCCTCTTTAGCCAATGCAATCTGTTCATCAATATATTCGCATATCTTTGATAACATACAATGTGGTGCAACCATTAAATGCTCAGTATGTGACATTGTTTCACCTAAACTTAAATGATTAAAGACATCATTAATTTCTTCACCTAATTCATGATTATGTGTCATTAAAGATAAATCCGTATAAAGTTTTGCTGTGTTTTCATTATAATTTCCAGTTCCAATCTGAGAAACATATTGAACACCTTGATTATTTTTATAAGTAATTAAACACAATTTAGAATGAACCTTATAACCATCTAATCCATAAATCACACGACATCCAGCGGCCTCTAAACGTTTTGACCAGTCAATATTATTTTCTTCGTCAAAACGTGCTCTTAATTCCACTAAAACCACAACTTCCTTACCATTATCAGCAGCCTTAATTAATGATTTGACTATCTTTGAATTTTTAGCCACACGATAAAGTGTCATCTTAATACTGGCTACCTGAGGATCACGACTCGCTTCATCTAAAAGTCTTAAAAATGGTGACATTGATTCAAATGGATAAGCTAATAAAATATCCTTTTTACTAATTTGTTTCATCATTGGCACAGCATTTTCTACCATTGGACTATTCCTTGGTTCTAATCGTTTATAAAACAATTGAGGATGTAACATACGTAAATGATCACGCAAAGTACCAATGAAGCCTAAATCCAATGGCGATTGAGATAAGAACACTTGATTTTTCTTCAAATTCAAGAAATTCATCAACATCATAATTTCTAATTCTTCCAATCCCTCAGACACTTCCAGACGAATTGGACATAACTTACGACGCTGTTTAATCAGTGTTTCCATCATTTCACGATAATCATCATGTCCCTCTAAAGAATGATCATCCTCATCAATATCAGCACTTCTTGTCACACGAATAAAGCCCTTATTCTTAATTGTATATTTACTAAAGACTTTAGAAACAAAATGTAAAATAATATCTTCAACCAAAATAAATTGTCCCTGCATACTTGGTACTGCCAACAGTCTTTCATCAATCGCATTCCCACAAGAAACAATCCCCATTTTTCGTTTTCCTTTTTTTGATTCCAATTGCACAATAATATATAACTCCTTATTATTTAAAAAAGGAAAGGGCTGTCTTTTTGATACGACCTGTGGTGAAATCAAAGGTAAGATTTCTGAATCAAAATATCTTTCAAAATACTTACGATCTTCCTTATTCTTTAATTGATGATATTTCACAATACCCCAACCATATTCTTTTAAATCATCCATAATACGTGCATAAATACGATCTTTTTTACGATT
Organism: uncultured Massilimicrobiota sp.; assembly: GCA_944326805.1. Taxonomy (GTDB): domain Bacteria; phylum Bacillota_I; class Bacilli_A; order Erysipelotrichales; family Coprobacillaceae; genus Allocoprobacillus. Next base: position 1,569 of record CALVFK010000144.1, read on the forward strand.
TAAAAATCCTACTCTCATTAAACAGGCTTTTAATTGTTCTTCTCCTGTCATTTGTGTTTTATTATCTTTAGATGATGGATAAAATAACATTTGATCATACAATGTCCCAATACGCACCATAAAAAATTCATCCATATTAGATTGAAAGATAGACACAAAGTTCAATTGTTCTCCTAATGGTACTTTTTTATCCTTTGCCTGCATTAAAACACGATCATTAAATTTTAACCACGATAACTCTCTATTTTCTCTACAACCTTTCATAATATCCTCCTTTATTCATCATTACAAAAATAATATGTCTTCTATGAATTATCAAGACTATTTTCCTTGTTTTACAAAAACTTAAGACTTTCTTCACATGAACTTCATATGATTATTTTACACTTTTTTAGTTTCAAAATAAACCATTTTATGTTGAAGTCACAAGAATTGATTTTTTATAAATATATGTCTATAATGATAATTGAAATGGAGGAATAAAAATGTTAATAACAAACGATATCAAATATGTTGGTGTCAATGATCATCAAGTAGATTTATTTGAAGGACAATATCATGTCCCTCATGGTATGGCTTATAACTCATATGTTATAGTAGATGAAAAGATTGCGATTATGGATACAGTTGATATTCATTTTACGCATGAATGGTTAGATCAGATTGCTGAAGTGTTAGATGGAAAACAACCAGACTACTTAATTATTCAACATATGGAACCTGATCATTCAGCAAATATTTTAAACTTCATGAAAGTTTATCCTCAAACAACAATTGTCGGTAATGCAAAAACATTTATGATGATGGATCAGTTCTTTTCTTTAGATCCAAATTATCAAAGATTAGTTGTCAAAAATGGTGAAGAACTATGTTTAGGAAAACATACTTTATCATTTGTCTTTGCTCCAATGGTACACTGGCCAGAAGTCATGATGACTTATGATCAAAAAGAAAAAGTTTTGTTCTCTGCTGATGGTTTTGGTAAATTTGGGGCTAATGATGTAAATGAAGATTGGGATGATGAAGCACGTCGTTATTATATTGGTATTGTTGGAAAATACGGTGCACAGGTACAGGCTGTTCTTAAAAAAGCAGCTGATTTAGATATTCAAATGATTTGCCCATTACATGGGCCTGTTCTTAAAGACAATCTTTCACATTATTTAAACTTATATCAGACTTGGTCATCATATAGTGTAGAAACTGATGGTGTTATGATTGCCTATAACTCTATTTATGGTCATACTCAAAAAGCTGTTGATTTACTGGCATCAAAATTAACTGAAAAAGGATGTCCAAAAGTTGTTGTTCATGATTTAGCACGTGATGATATGGCATTATGTGTCAGTGATGCTTTTCGCTATGGTAAACTTGTTTTAGCTTCTGTCACATATAATGCTGATGTTTTCCCATTCATGAAAGACTTCATTCATCACTTAACCGAAAGAAACTTCCAGAATCGTACTGTAGCCTTAATTGAAAATGGTTCATGGGCCCCAATGGCTTGTAAAGTCATGAAAGCCATGTTAGAAAACTGCAAGAATATCACTTGGGCTGAAAATCATGTCACTGTTAAATCAGCATTAAACAGTGAAAGCAGTGAAGCAATTGAAAAATTAAGCGATGAATTATGTCGTGATTATATTGCTAAATCTAACGATAAAGCGAATAAACACGATATGACTGCTTTATTTAAGATTGGTTATGGTTTATATGTTGTCACAAGCAATGATGGAAAACAAGATAATGGTTTAATTGTCAATACTGTGACACAATTAACAGATAATCCTAATAGAGTTGCTGTGAATATTAATAAACAAAATTATTCACATCATGTGATTAAACAAACAGGAAAATTAAATGTTAACTGTCTATCAGTAGATGCTCCATTTAGTATCTTTGAAAGATTTGGTTTCCAAAGTGGTCGTACAGTCAACAAATTTGAAGGTTTTGAACCATTACACTCTGATAATGGTCTAGCATTCTTACCAAGATATATCAATGCATTCATGTCTTTAGAAGTAGAAAATTATGTAGATTTACAGACACATGGTATGTTTATCTGTAAGGTTACAGAAGCCCGTGTTATTTCTGATTTAGATACAATGACTTATACATATTATCAAAATCATGTCAAACCAAAACCTCAAACAGAAGGTAAAAAAGGTTATGTATGTAAAATCTGTGGTTATGTCTACGAAGGTGATGTTCTTCCAGAAGACTTCATTTGTCCATTATGTAAACATGGTGTTGTAGATTTTGAACCTATTCAATAAAGAAAGAGGCGTCAACCAAAATAGAGTTATCTCACTCTATAAAGGTTATAGCCTCTTTTTTGAATGGAAAAATTAATTGTCATATTCTTTTGATATTATTTAAAATTTATTTTTTATGCATACTAACATTATAATCTTCTCAATAATTTTCATATGTAAAAACATTATTAAATGAAAAACGAATTAACAATAGGTTTATTATGATTGGAATTTTATTCTGTCACTGTTTCAATAGCTTTTTGCAATAAAGCAACATATTTTTGAAACTCATCTTTACCAAAATCAGTTAAATGATATGTAGTTAAAGGTTTATCATTATAGATGACTTTATGCTTTAAAATAAACTGATTTTGAATAAGTTTGTTTAAATGCGTTGCCATATTTCCATCAGTACATTCACAAATTTCTTTTAATTTTTTATATGAAAGATTTCCTTGATATAAACTCGCAATAATTTGTAATCTGACATTCGATTCAAACATTTTTGATAAATGAGTTATATTATTCATTGTTATCGCATCCTATACAACTCAAGACAAAAAATTGTAGTGTTTTTTCATTGAAAAGATAATCTCTATTACTTTGTGATTGTTCTACCAATAATAGTTTTTCTAAGACTTTCATCAATATATTTCTCTTTATTTTTTAAATTCTA
>CALVFK010000145.1 GCA_944326805.1 uncultured Massilimicrobiota sp.
CAATCCACGATAACCTTTATATTTACCTGAAATCAATAAAAAGACTTTCACTAATGTTCTGATGAATGGATTATGACTTGCTAGAAAACGATTATATGTTTTCATGGATTTTAATGTTGATAAAATCTGTTGAACACTAAATTGATTAAAAAAAGTTTGAATCACTTTGGCATTTTCCATAGTGGGATGTAAATGCTGAGTTAAATCTGTATATAATGGTTTTTGATGATTCTTAATCAATAAATATTTATCCATTTCACATTCAATTAAGGAATGTGAAACATGTGAAGCTTGCATTTTCTTTTCAATATAACTATGACATGCATCATCTAAAGCAAAATGAGCAATAAATCCTAGCATATAAGCAATTTTTGCTTCCTTATGACTTTTTTCTAAAATCACATGACGTGAACTTTCAAAGAAATCGTACGCTTTCATTTGATGCATGGTACTTCCCCAACGGTTCATCTCGTTATGATGATAAATCTGATAATAGAAAAAAATATCCGGACCATGCAAACCTATTTCATAAAGATCAAGATGTTCTTGAATGATTTTTTGTAGATGGGGAGGATAGACTTTTTTCATTTCTTCCCCAAAACAGTAATGTGTATATATGGCTGGCATATATTTCCCCCTCCTAACGTGTATATCTTACCACAAAAATAGCAAAAGAATGTAAAAAATACATAAAATATTTGTTATGAAAAACATCATAGAGGACTATGATGTTTTATGAAATCATATCTAATTGTTGAATGAGTGATTGTAAATCTTGTTCATTGGGGTGTGCTAAAGCTTTATCAAAATTGTCAATCATAGGTAAAAATCTGTCTGGTTGTTTTTGTGCCATTTGTTCATAACGTTGTCTGACACTCATAGGCATTTTTCCTTGACACATAAATTGTCCAACAATTTGATTATCATCAGCAATGTTTGTTTGTACACGTTTCAAAATACTATCAAAATAGTCTTGGCTGCCACCAAAACCAGCAGTTCCAAATAAAAAGATTTTTTGATGATGGAGTTGTTTCAAATAATCTTGAATTGATTCATCACATGTTCCTTTATCTGTCCAGAATCCAACAAAGATATAATCTGCAGTTAAAGGAGCCTGAGCAGCTTTCCCATAATAACAACATTCACCATCTAAATGATTTTGAATCGCTTGAGCTAACATTTCTGTATTTCCCGTAGGACTTGAAAAAACAATACTATATTGCATAATTTCATCCTCCTTTATGATAAAGACATTATAGGAGCTTGTGTATGTAATGTCAAATTAAATAAATTTATAAAATATTAAGGACATTTTTGTAAGATTGGTTTATAATGATAGCCAAAAGAGGGTATAGTGACATTATGAGAGATATTTCATGGAGGTTTTTATGAGAAAAATAATTGGATTTATCACTATTTTTTTGATTTTGCCGGGTTGTCAAGAAAAAGATCAGGAAGCACCAGTATTATTACTTAATAAGTCTAGAGTACAGATTGCTTTGAATACATCTTTTGATTATTTGCAGTATGTTGAAAAAGCTTATGACCGTCAAGATGGAGATGTGACAGATCAAATCAATTATAACGAAATTGATACAACCAGTGTTGGAAAGAAGACTGTTCATTATAAAGTCACTGATCAGGCTGGAAATCAAAGTCAGAAAGATTTGATTGTCGATGTTGTAGAATATGTGGGAGATTTGATTAATCCTATTACTGCTAAGGCAGATATAGTAGAAAATCCAGATGATGTAACTGTGCTTGTCAACAAATTACATGAAATACCAAAAGGCTGGAAACCAGATGACTTAGAAGATGTCATTGATTGTCATCAACAGCTGCGTCATGAAGCTAACGAGGCATATACTAAATTTTATCAGGCAGCTAAAGCCAAAGGGATAGCCATTTATACGATTTCTGGTTATCGTGAACCTGAAACACAACAGCTTTACTGGGATAATTCAGTGAAAGTTTTTGGCGAAGAACATGCGATTCAGTATAATGCCTATCCACGCCGCAGCGAACATGAATTGGGACTTTGTGTAGATATATCTTATACAACCGAAGGTGATCGTTTAAGTGAAAAGGTTGCTGATAGTGCATTAGGAAAGTTTATTGAAAGCGATGCCTATAAATATGGTTTTATATTACGTTATCCTCAAGATAAAGTGCGTATCACGGGTTATAGTTATGAACCGTGGCATATTCGTTATGTCGGCGTTGATTTAGCAACCAAGTTGCATAATGAAAATATAACACTAGAAGAATATTATGAAGGTTAAGGAGAATACATATGACAACAGCAAAATTTTATAAAGTATCTTATCAACAATTTGAGGAAGCTTATTTGGATTATGATCCAAATGCTTCTAGAGAGCAGATTCAAAACATCTATAAATCTATTCAGCTACCAAAACGTGCGACAAAAGGCTCAGCTGGATATGATTTTTATACACCAGTAGATATTTGTTTGAAACCTCAAGAAACAATCAAGATTCCTACGGGAATTCGTTGTGAAATGAATGAAAGATGGGTTTTAATGATTTATCCAAGAAGTGGACTAGGATTTAAGTATCGTTTACAATTAAATAATACAGTGGGTGTGATTGATAGTGATTATTTTTATTCTGATAATGAAGGACATATCTTTATTAAGATGACAAATGATACAAATGAAAACAAAACAGTGGAAGTTTTAGCTGGACAGGGTGTTGCTCAAGGAATCTTTATGCAGTATGGGATTGTGGAAGATGATGATGCCAGTGAAATACGTAATGGCGGATTTGGGAGTACGACAAAATAAATGAAAAAGATTCTTGTTTTTGTTGTACTGGCTATAATCATATGTGGCTGTCAAAAGTCTTCACCAGAAAAGAAAACGAAAACTGAAGTGAAAGAAGATATTGTTTCATTTGTTGCAGTTGGTGATAATTTAATGCATCAAAGATTGTTGGATGAAGCAAAAACAGAAAATGGATATGATTTTTCACCTTACTATACAAATATCAAACCCTATATTGAAAAGGCTGATATTGCTTTTGTGAATCAGGAAACGATCTTAGGAGGTGGAACACCTTCGGGTTATCCTTATTTTAATACACCTGATGAAATGGCAAAGAATTTACATGATGTGGGTTTTGATGTTGTGAATGGTTCTACAAATCATGCTTTAGATATGGGATATAAAGGAGTTCAACATTCTATTCAAGTTTTTCAGCAATATCAGGACATGACTTATATTGGTTTATATCAATCAAAAGATGAACGTATTCAAGTTGTGAAAAAGAATGGATTGCGTATTGCTTTTTTAACTTATAATCAGATGTTAAATACAACAGAAGATTATCCAGATTATTGTATTCATGATTTTAATGAAGAACAAATGAAAAAAGATGTAGAAAACGCCAGAGAAATCAGTGACATCATTATTGTTTCTTGTCATTGGGGTGTAGAAAATGATACAGAACCTCAACCTTTTCAAAAGAAAAATGCAAAATTATTAGCTGATTTAGGTGTGGATATTGTGTTAGGAACACATACACATACTTTAGAACCGGTAGAGTGGATTGAAGGAAAAGATGGACATCAAACACTTGTTGCTTACAGTTTAGGTAATTTTATTAGTGGTATGTTAGAAGAAGAAACACAATTAGGTGGCATGTTATCTTGTGATTTTCGTAAAGATGGAAGTGCATGGAAGATTGAAAATGTCTGTTTGACACCTTTAATGAATCATTATGAAGCTTCTGATCCTCAAAATGTGGAAGATACCAGAGAAAGATTTACTGTTTATAGATTAAAAGATTACACAAATGATTTAGCTAAAAAACATGCTTTACAAGGATACAATGGTATAACAATTTCAAAAGAACGTATGCAAGAAAAGGTAAAAGAAAGAGTAGGAAGTCATATTCAAATTGATATGTAGGGAACAGAAATGTTCCCTTTTTTGATATGGTACTCATGTTTCAATTCCATTGAATAGCTGATCTTCTGTTGATATAATATGAGATATAGGAGAAAAAATATGACTAGAAAGAAAATACCTTCAATTGATGAATTAAGAGATTATCGAGAAAAGCAAGAGGCTTATCTTCAAGATTGTATTAAGAATCATAAAACATTTGTTATAAGTGGTCCAAAGTTTCAAGGAGAAAATATTTGGGTAGCTAAAAGTACCTTGCCTTTAATGGAAGCTGCCAAAGAAGTTGGTGCATCTTTTGAGGAAATATGGCAGTTATGTCGTAAATTAGCAACCTTGACACATGCTCCCATAACAAAAAAAGAATATGAAAGAATGATTCCTTTTTCTAAAAAACCACATACAGTCGATACAGTTTTGCAATTTTTAGAAACAAATATTCCTCAATATAATCAAAAAAGACATTGTTTAGATTTTGATATTGTTGCTTATTTTTATTGTTATGCATTGATTTCACTTTCAGATTATAGACAAGAAGATTGTCAAAAACAAT
>CALVFK010000146.1 GCA_944326805.1 uncultured Massilimicrobiota sp.
TTTATAAATATAGTCAACCATATTTTATATTTTTAAGCATTTCTTTTTTTGGTTTTATGAAATATTATATTCTATTTTTCGCCTTTTTCAAAAAATAAAACACAACAAAAAAATATCTTTTACCCCATCATAAGCAATCAATTCCTATATAAAAGATAAAAAACTATATATCAAAATAGATATATAGTTTTATTTGAAGCCTTATCATGGCACCCAATTTTATCATTTTTCATAATTCTAGTCATCAAATATATCTGTGCCACAGCGTGAACACTTCTTACCAGAAAATATGCTACTCATATCCAGTAAACTACCACAAAAATGACATCTCCATATAAAAGGATATAAGACATAAATAGCTACCGTTCCAATAAAACCAATGAAACATAATACATAATAGAATATATCCAGATTAATATTAACGGGAACTACTGTGGTAGCTGATACCACAAGAATCGCCAAAAAGTCATATACTAGCATATAAATGACAAATTTTTTATATCTTCGTTTCATTAACCCAATTTACCATAGTCGTATTATATGGACATGTCAAGACAACATTTTTTACTGTTTTTCCTGATACTCCAGTAATATTTACTGATTTAATTCTCTGTGATATATATGTTGAACCTTTATATCCTGCATAAGCCTTAGATGTACTGTCATAATATGCTGGAGTAAACGTGCTAGTATAAGTAGCAGTTCTATGAGCTGTTTTTGCACCATTAGCTCCATATTTAAGTGTAGGAACAACAACTGTCACCGTGCATGATGCTTTTGTATAAGAAGCCGAATGAACCCATAATCCACTTGGTGATTTAAAATAGACAAAAGAGCATGTTTCAGCAGTATCCCAAGTATATGAACTACTTATACTTGTAACAGTTGTTGTACTTGATATATCAGATGCAACTGATTTAATAAAATCATATGCTGAAATAGCTTTTCCAGCTTTACTTTCACCAGCTACTGTTTTTCCAATTGTTTTTAAAACACTAAACGTTTTTGCTTGAGCTGAGGTATTAGATTTCAAAGCAGTAACACCAGTTTTGTATAAATTACTACTTGTCGTGGGAGTTGCAAGCACTCTCATTACATCATATGTTTTTCCTCCAGTAGTATATTTACTATATACTGTTTTCATTGTTGCACCTTTAACTTTAGCAATACTTCCAACTTGATCTTCACCAATGATTTTTGCCAATTCAGATCCCGTAACAGTTTGGACACCTAAACTATTCAATTGATTTTCATATTCTTTTACAGAACTGAAATTTTCCTCAACAAATGCTTCATTTTGCAAATCAATAATTGCATTGATTTCATCAATTGTTGTGTTTGTTTCATCTCCATTACTATCTAATACAATTTCTTTTTCATCATTAGAAAAAGCTGAAACATTCTGCATTTCTATCACCGAGAACAGAAAAGCAGACGCTAATAATGATACTGATATTTTTTTCAAGTTTATATTCATTTTCTACTATATTGAAGATTTTTAATCTACAATTTTCCCTTCTTATTCAAATATTTATATATAGTGCACTACAACATTATTTAATCATAAATCAAGAAAAATATAAATACCATTCATTTAAACTTAATATTCACTTAAATAAATTTTAACAATCTTTTATAGAAAATATATGTTGAAAATGAAAAATCAGTTATTTAACAATTCATCTATCTTTTCACAAATATAAACAAGTTGAATTTATATTTTTACTTTTAATAAATACCTATCAACTCATCTCGTGTTTTTTTGAGAACAAGCCTGTTTCTAGAACAAAGGCTGAATCTCCTTCATTTTATGCGACCTATCCTAGCATCTTGCATTATTTCTTGTTGAATGGATCATTTCATTAATTGTTCAGCCTCTTTATCTTCTTTCAATGAATTTTTGAAATATTCTTGTATGCTTTTCTTATCCTTTTAATGTACAACAATCATCAATACCACTTTTATATTGTTTTATACACTTTTTGATTATCTTACTTTTTAGCTTTAGGAATCACATCTCATTTTTAAATCTCGTTACTACGCGATAGTTTGTGGATTTTAATTGAATACAAAAAGAATAACCCCAAAGGTTATTCTATCGATCAAAAGCTAAATCAATAAGACGATCAATTAAATCACTATAAGGGATGCCTAAATCAGCTATTAACTGAGGATACATCGAAATCTTTGTAAATCCGGGCATCGTATTAATTTCATTCAGATAAATCTGATTTGTTTTCTTATCCAAGAAAAAATCCACACGAGAAAGCCCATGTCCATCAACAGCTTTGAAAACTTTTAATGCATATTCTCGAATTTTTTCTTGAATTTTGGCATCAACTAATGCAGGAATACATGTTTTGCTTTCTGCATCTTCATACTTTGATTCAAAAGTATAAAACTCTCCATGAGGCATAATTTGACCCACACGAGAAACAATAGGATCATCATTGCCTAATACCGCTGTTTCCAATTCAATACAATCAATACATTCTTCCACAACAATATGACTATCATACTGTCCTGCCTGATGTAAGATATCTAAAAATTGTTCTTTTTGGTCCACACGATAACATCCTACACTGGAACCAGAACGACTTGCTTTTACAAAACAAGGGAATCCCAACTTTTCTTCAACCATATCTAATATGTCCTTATGTTCTTGGAATTGATGATCCACAACGACATATTGTCCATCATATCTTTTTTTAATATATAAAGATTTCACTTGTGGAATACCCACTGTTTCTAAAATTTTCTTTGTATAAATTTTATCCATCGCTACACTGGAAGCGAAAGTTCTACATCCTACATAAGGAACATTGGCAAGTTCAAATAATCCTTGAATGGTTCCATCTTCACCATATTGTCCATGAAGCACAGGGAAAATCACATCCTGCTTCTTTAATAAGTTATATATATCTGTTATTTCTTGAGCGTTGTCTAACCATGAATCCAAAGATAAATCTTCTTGTGTATCATCTAGTAAATACCATTGTCCATCACGATCAATACCTACCAATGTTAATACATAACGTTCTCTATGAAGATTTTTTAAAACTGAAGTACAAGACATTCTAGAAATGGAATGTTCCGTAGATTGTCCCCCACAAATAATCATTAATTTTTTCATTTTTTATATGTCTCCTTTAAATATTCCACAATTTCATGAAGGTGCATTCCATGAGATCCTTTCAATAAAATCACATCATTTCTTTGAATCATCTGTTCAAGCTTCTGTATTAATTGTTGATTATTTTCAAAATGATAGACTTCTACACCTTTTTCCTTTGCCTTTAACATAATATGCCTACTTGCCTGACCTACCGTCAATAAAACATCAATATGTTTTTGTACAACATATTCTCCTACTTTTTCATGAAATACCTGTTCATATTCTCCTAATTCCAGCATATCAGCCAAAATAGCCATTTTTCTTTCAGGATATTGAGCTAATACATCAAGACTTGATTTCATAGAATCTAGATTAGCATTATACGTTCCATCAATCACTTTGATTCCTTGATTGAGTTCAATAATATCCATACGATTCTTTGTCAATTCAAAACGATCAATACCTGCAATACACCTTTCAATAGGAATATCTAAAGATAATCCCACAGCGATAGCTATAAGAGCATTCACAACAAAATGTTCCCCAGAAACAGGGACATGCACATGATAAGTTTTTCCTTGATAATCTAAATCAAAATATGATTCCTCCAATAATAATTGAAGATGATGAGCTTTAAGCTGACAATCATCATGTGTACCTACTCGAACAACATCACAACAATCACATTCTACAGTATGCAATAAATCATTGTCGTCATTAATAATCAATGTTCCATCTTTTGATAATCCGTCAACAATCTCCATTTTGGCTTTTAAAATATTTTCACGTGAACCTAACTCTCCAATATGAGCCGTTCCCACATTGGTAATACAAGCAATATCAGGTTTCGCAATATGCGTTAAATGATGAATTTCACCTAAATGATTCATCCCCATTTCCAGTACCATCACATCTTCATTTTGATGTCTTAAAATCGTCAATGGTAATCCAATATGATTGTTATAGTTTCCTAAAGTTTTTAATGTTTTATATTGTGTAGATACAACTGCATAGATCATATCTTTTGTACTTGTTTTTCCTACACTTCCTGTAATTCCCACAACTTTCACATTTCGATGTTCTCTTAAATAGGCTGCCATATCTGTTAAAGCCTGTAAAGTATCTTTCACCAGAATGACATTATGTGCATCATCTTCAATAGGATGAGCTGTTATCACAGCACTCGCTCCTGCTTCAAAAGCTTGTTTAATAAATTGATGTCCATCATTTTTTTCACCAACAAGTGGTATATACATATCTCCTTGATGAATCTGTCTTGTATCTTGTGTAAACCCTTGAACATTATCATTCATATTTCCACA
>CALVFK010000147.1 GCA_944326805.1 uncultured Massilimicrobiota sp.
AAAATGGGTTCTCACATATTGAATTAATGCCTTTAACTGAATTTCCTTTTGATGGGTCATGGGGATATCAGGCAACAGGATATTTTAGTGCAACAAGTCGTTACGGTAATCCAAAACAATTAATGGCATTTATCAATGCTTGTCATAAAAATAATATTGGCGTGATTATGGATTTTGTACCGGCTCATTTTGTAAAAGATGGACATGGATTGCATCAATTTGATGGTGGCTTTGTTTACGAATATCCAGATATCAATTTAAGATATACAGAATGGGATAGCTGTTATTTTGATTTGGGTAGAGAAGAAGTACGTAGTTTCTTGATGTCTTCTGTTCATTTCTGGGCGAATTACTTTCATGTGGATGGTATTCGTTTTGATGCGATTAGTAATTTGATTTATTGGAAAGGAAATAAAGAACGTGGTGTCAATGATGGTGCCATTGAATTCATGAAACGTATGAATTCGCATATGAATGGATTATTTCCTGGTGTCATGTTGATTGCGGAAGATTCAACTGATTATCCAAATGTCACAACAGCTCCACAATCTGGAGGACTTGGATTTGATTATAAATGGGATTTAGGTTGGATGAATGATACACTCGCTTATTTTAAAAAAGATCCTGTTTATCGACAATATCCAGATGTTCATAATAAACTGACTTTTTCTATGATGTATTTCTATCGTGAAAATTATATTTTACCTTTCTCGCATGATGAGGTAGTTCATAGTAAAGGAACAATCTTAGATAAGATGTGGGGAAATAATGATCAGAAATTCGCTCAATGTAAGTCTTTATATTTATATATGATGACACACCCAGGTAAGAAATTAAACTTTATGGGTAATGAACTGGCTGAATATAAAGAATGGGATGAAAAGAAAGCATTAGGATGGGTATTATTAAAATATCCACAACATGATTCTTTCCATAGATATTTTAGTGATTTGAATCATTTGATTTTAAAGCATCCAGCTTTATATCAATATGATTATTATCCAGAAGGATTTGAATGGCTGGTTGTAGATGATATGAAACAAAGTGTCTTTGCTTATGCACGTTATGCACCGGATGGAGAAGTGCTTGTTTGTGTCATGAATTTTGTAGGAAATACACATCATGGTTATCGTATTCCTGTTCCTGTAGCAGGCACTTATAAAGAAATCATTAACACAGATACAGATTATTATACTGGTAGCAATTTTACGAATAAACGTGCTATTAAATCACAAAAAATACACGCTGTAAACAAAGAAAATTCGATTTTGGTTGACATCGCACCATTTTCGAGTATGATATTTGAATTGAAGAGAAAATAGTTGAGGGAGACGAGATATGTTTAAGACAAAAGAAGAATTTAAATATGAATTTTCGAGAAGAATTATCGAATCTTACGGACGTACAGTTGAGGAGTCACATATTACTGAAAAATTTATGACACTTGAAAGAATGGTTCGTGACTATGCTTCTGTTAATTGGGCTATGACAAAAATGGCAACAAGAACAAATTATCAAAAACAGGTTCATTATTTTTCTATGGAGTTTTTGATTGGACGTTTATTAGTTAATAACATGATGAATTTAGGGATTTATGAAATCGCTAAAGAAGGATTAGCTGATTATGGTGTCAATATTCATGATTTGGAAGAATTAGAATCTGATGCTGGTCTTGGAAATGGGGGATTAGGAAGATTAGCTGCTTGTTTCATGGATTCATTAGCTTCACTTTCTTATCCGGCTTTTGGTAATACAATTCGTTATGAATATGGATTATTTAAACAAAAAATTGAAAATGGTTACCAGGTAGAAGTACCTGATCAATGGTTAAGACTTGGAAATATGTGGGAAGTGAGAAAACCTAAACATGCTGTGGATGTAAAATTTTGGGGGCGTGTTGTATGGAATGAAGAAACTGGTAAATGGGATCATATCGATGCTGAATGTGTCAAAGCTGTTCCTTATGATATGCCAATTGTTGGAAATGATACAACTGTCACAAATACACTTCGTTTATGGTCTTCAGAACCAAGTGATGAAATTCCATCTAATAAAGATTTTAGACAATATGCTCAAGAAGTCAGAGATATTTGTCAGACTCTATATCCAGATGATTCAACACTTGCTGGTCGTACTTTACGTTTAAAACAACAATATTTCTTTGTATCAGCAGGGCTAAGAGCAATTATTAAAAATCATTTAAGAGTATATCCATCTTTAGCTAATTTCCATGAAAAGAATGTTATTCAATTAAATGATACACACCCAGTTTTGGTTATTCCTGAATTAATGCGTATCTTAATTGATGAATATGATATGGATTGGGATGAAGCATGGGATATTACGACACAAACATGTGCTTATACAAATCATACTATTTTATCTGAAGCATTGGAAAAATGGCCTATTTCAACAATGCAGGCATTACTTCCAAGGGTTTATCAGATTATTGAAGAAATCAATAGAAGATTTATTGGTTATGTGAAACATATCAGTGACAATGATGAAGATTTATTAAATCGTGTGATGATTTTAAAAGATGGTCAAGTGCATATGGCTCATCTTGCGATTGTTGGAAGCTTCAGTGTCAATGGGGTTGCCAGATTGCATACACAAATTTTAATGGAACAGGAAATGAAAGATTTCTATTTCTTATATCCAAAGAAATTCAACAACAAAACAAATGGTATTACACATCGTAGATGGCTGGCTTACTCTAATCCTGAATTAACTTCATTATTGAATGAAACAATTGGTGATGATTGGATTAAACATCCTGAAGAATTAGAAAAACTGATGGATTATGTAGATGATTCTATTGTTCAAGGTAAATTCTACAATGTGAAACAACAAAGAAAACAAGTTTTAGCTGATTATATTTATAAACACAATGGGATTAAAGTTGATGTGAATAGTATTTTTGATATTCAAGTCAAAAGATTACATGCTTATAAACGTCAATTATTAAATATCATGCACGTCATTTATTTATATCAGCAAATGAAGATGAATCCAGAATTTAAGATTTATCCAAGAACATTTATCTTTGGAGCGAAAGCTGCACCAGCTTACTATTTTGCGAAAAAAGTTATTAAATTAATTAATAGTGTTGCTGATGTTGTGAATAATGATCCAGATACAAATGCTTATTTAAAAGTTGTCTTTATTGAAAACTATGGTGTGACAATTGCTGAAAAAATTATGCCTGCTGCAGATGTTTCTGAACAGATTTCTACAGCTGGAAAAGAAGCGAGTGGAACAGGTAACATGAAGTTCATGATGAATGGAGCTGTCACTGTAGGAACACTTGATGGTGCAAATGTTGAAATTGCTGAACGTGTTGGTGATGATAATGTGATTATCTTTGGTTTAAAAGATAATGAAATTAATGAATTAAGATGGAATGGACAATATAATGCATGGGATTATTATAATAATGATCCTCGTATTAAACATGTTGTTGATTCATTAGTGGATGGAACATTCCATGCTTCAAGAGAAGAATTTAGAATGATTTTTGATGAATTGATGAATCGTAATGATGAATACTTCTTATTTGCAGATTTTGAAGCTTACTTGAAAGCACAGGCAAAAGTTGATGAATTATATCGTGATCGTGCAAAATGGTCTAAGATGTGTCTTGTCAATATTGCCCAGTCTGGATATTTCTCATCAGACCGTACAATTGAAGAATATGTCAAAGATATCTGGAAATTAGATAGAGTCAAAAGATAAAAACAGAAAACCAATGAAGTAAGGTCACTTATTTTGTTGGTTTTTTCATATTCCTTAAAATTGGAAAGTCATCATTTTATTGATGAAATTATATTGAAAAGTCATGAAAAATGATATCTTATATTATTGAAAGGTTTGATTTTATAAAATATATGAATAGTTATGATGATGGTGTAATATGTTATATAGGAAATTAAGTCTCGTTATTGAGGAATATTCAAAGCAGTTATTGTGGTTGCTTTGTTTTTTGATGTCATAATCGTCATTTATTGTCTTGAAATATTAAAATCATGTTTACATTATGTTAAGATTATGTTAAGTTTTATTTGTATGTAAATAGGAGGAACAGATGGAACTGACAAATATATTCTCGATGTTAGGTGGTCTGGCTTTATTCCTTTATGGGATGACAATGATGTCAAAAGGTTTAGAGCTGGCAGCCGGGAATAAGATGAAGTCAATTTTAGAGAAATTGACAACAAATCGTTTTTTAGGAACAATAGTAGGAGCTTTAACCACAGCAATTATGCAATCATCTTCAGCAACAACGGTCATGGCTGTAGGATTTGTCAATGCAGGATTGATGCAACTCAAAAATGCTGTATGGGTAATTATGGGTGCCAATATTGGAACAACCATTACTGGACAATTGATTGCCTTAGATATTACAGCTTTAGCACCGATTATTGCTTTTGT
>CALVFK010000148.1 GCA_944326805.1 uncultured Massilimicrobiota sp.
TAATAAATAAACATAATTTAAAAAGTGAGTATTTATTTAAAGAATCTAAAGTTGAGCAACTTCAATTATTTGCTTAAGAGGATGCTAAAGATAAAAAGGGTCTCCGTTTTTTTACGGGGTGTTAAAAAATTAAAAAGCTTCTATTTTTTACGGGGCACTACTTAACGGTGTCACCTAAATCTTTATATATTAGAAAGATTCTCTTTCTCAAATGACTGAAGTTTGAGATACCGAATGAAATGTTTTTTAATGCTTTTATTTTTCTATTAATTCTTCCTAAAATGCCTTATTAATCGTTTTGCCATCAATTTTTATTTTTATATATCGATCTGTAAAGCATCTACCTAAAACAATTCGGACAAAAAATTCGCTTCAATAAATAATTCGGAAGATTATTTTGAGTATTTTATTTTGTGCAATTTTTTACGGGGTCAGTTTTGCTATAAAAAAAGAGAACTTATACAAAACCCCGTAAAAAAACGGAGAGCCGATAAAAAAAGAGTCAAATTGACTCTAACTTCAATACTCTTAACAGGTATTTTTTATAAGAAATACGATATTTATCGTAATAATAATCTAGTGGTGCCTCAACGCAGAATCGAACTACGAATAAATCCTTACCATGGATCCGTTATACCACTTAACTATTGAGGCAAGCCAACCTATAGTACACAAAAACATTTCAAAATGCAATAGAAAATATAACCTTTTGACTCGTAAAAAATATAACCTTTTGACTCGTAAAAAACTTACTAAAATTAGTGAAAGAGTTAAGATAAGTGCTTAAGTTATTATGATTAAGAAAATAAAGTTACTAGAGAGTTTTCGTCAAGAGCATTATCATCACCATCAGTCTGATTTAAAACCATTGGGAGAACTGAGAAAGTCCCGAAAGAATTAAAATATCCTTGTTAAATGAGAAATCCTAGTAGCAGGAATTTTTTTGTGGCAATAAAAATACACGTTCTTGACCTTTCATGTGTTCTCACATATGTGCAAAAATATTTAATGCGTGATATGATATCGATGCGTATGTGTTGTTCGAACTTACGCTTTGAAATTATCTGTAAACATAGGGATTCTTGTTGGAGAATGTTTTAATATGAAAAAATTATGGGCTTTTATTTGTGCACTTTTCTTAGGTCTTTCATGTTTGGTTGGTTGTGGCAAAGGCAGCACCAACTTCCAATTGAAATTTATGGTTGATGATTCTGTTTATGCTACCGTTAGCACGAGTGGAAGTGAAGTTATTCAGATGCCAAAAGATCCTGTAAAAGAAGATTACACTTTTGAAGGATGGTATTGGGACAAAGATGTCTGGAGAAATCAATTCACTGCAAGATCTTTGGTGGATACTCCCCTTTCTTCTAACATGGAAGTGTATGCTCATTTTGTAGATGAATCAGATTTACACGGAACAGAAATAAATATAAAAACCGCTGAAAAAGTTAATATTGAAGGAATTGGCGATGTCTTTTATCTTCGAGTTAGAAATAATCAACTCGTATGTAAATTTAATGATTATGTTGAGATAAACCCACATTCTAGCTGGATTCTGTCCACGGATTTGGCTGGTAACAATCCTATTACAACAAAGACTGTTGAACTTATAGTTGGTGATAATCCTTTGTATTACATTTATGTAACGGACAAAGATGAACGTCATGAAACCTATATTGTTCTAGTTCATAGAAATTATATGTACACTGTTTCCTTTAATTCTAATGGTGGAACTTCGTGCGCTTCACAACAGGTAGAAGAAGGATATTATTTGGAAGATATTCCGACAACCACTCGAAAAGGGTATACCTTTGACAGATGGAATTATGATTTTAAGAACGAGCCAATTAAGAGCAATATTACTGCAAAAGCCATCTGGACTGCTAATAATTACAAAATTACTTACAACCCTAATGGTGGTTCTATAAGTAGTGAGACTCAAATTGTTACATTTGATGAACATTATAGTTTGTTGACTCCAAGTCGCCTTGGATATACTTTCAAAGGTTGGAAATCAAGCAGTGGTTCATATTTTGCAAACTCAGGCACGTGGAATCTTGACCAAGACATTTCTCTAACTGCTGAGTGGGAAATTGTTTATTACTCTATCACGTATGAGCTAAACGGAGGTTCTTCATCTGATATTGTGCTTAAATCTTCATATACAGTAGAAGATTCGTTCACTATACCTAGTCCAACAAGGAACGGATATACTTTTAAAGGCTGGTCTTTGTCTTCTTCCTTGAGCGATGCAGAAATTGATTATTCTGTTTCAAAGGGCACGACTGGAAACCTTAAATTCTATGCTAAGTGGCAGGCAAACTCATATACAGTTACTTACGATGTTAATGGTGGAGATGCTTTAGAAGAAAACACTCAAACAGTAACATATGGAGAAAATACTACTTTAGCTAATCCTAGTAGAGAAGGCTATGATTTTGCAGGCTGGTATAATGGCTCAAGCAAAGTCAGCAATGGTGATTGGAATATAGCGGATGATGTGACGTTAACTGCTAGATGGGAAGCTATAGAATATGCAATTAAATATAATTTAAACGGTGGGACAAATAGTTCTAACAATCCTTTAAAATATACAGCCGAATCTGAAACAATTGTTTTAGAAGATGCAACTAGAGAAGGTTATACCTTCAAAGGTTGGACCACCGATGAGATAGTAGAACCAACAGTTGGTTTAACCGTTCCTCATGGCTCTACTGGCGAAAAACAATTTACTGCAAATTGGGATGCTAATACTTACACTGTCACTTACGATGTCAATGGTGGCAATGCTATTGAAGATAATGTTAAGGAATATGTATTTGATTCTGATGTAACTTTATTAACTCCAACTAGACCTGGTTACAATTTTGCTGGCTGGTATTATGGTACACAGCTTGTTGATAGTGGAATATGGAAAATAGCAGAGAATGTAACTCTTGTTGCTAGATGGTCTAGAGAAGAATTCAACATTCAATATCAGCTCAATAATGGAAATAATGACCCATCCAATCCAACTTCATATAACTATGATAGTGAAACAATAACATTAGCAGATGCTACAAGAGTTGGCTATACCTTCTTGGGATGGACCTCTTCAGAAATTGAAACTCCAACAAAAGGTGTTCAAATTGTTCATAACAGTGTTGGAGATAAACTTTTTATCGCCAATTGGCAAGCAAATACTTATACCGTTACCTATAATGTCAATGGTGGCAATTCAATTGGTAAAATTTCAGAAGAAATTGTTTTTGATGAAGTCCTAACATTAATAAATCCAACTAGAACTGGTTATACATTCTCTGGCTGGTATAGTGGAAATACACTCTATGAAAGTGGTGTTTGGAAAACTGCTAAAGACGTAACCCTAGTGGCCCGTTGGGCACGAAATACTTATACAATTACCAAGAAAAACGGCTCTGGTGCTGGTTCATCGACCGTCACATATGATGACAATTATAATTTAGGAACATCTTCAAAACACGGTTATGATTTTGTTGGTTGGTACACAGAGATGTACGGACAAGGAACACAATATACTGATGCCAGTGGTAACTCGTTAAATCCATATACTGATGCTAATGATCAAACTTTGTATGCAAGTTTTGTTTATCATATTACGTTTGTTTCTAACGGTGGTTCATATGTTCCTGCATTAACTCTTCACGAAAATGAGTGCTTAAGCGACACTATCGTTTCAGAAAAAGAAAATAGAACATTTGCTGGTTGGTTTACCGATGCCAAATTAACACAGCCTGTTTCATATTCTCAACCATTAGGGAACATTACTCTTTATGCAAAATGGGCTGAGGAAGTACAACCTACTCAATTATCTTACGGTACTGTTTCAAACGTTTTAACAATTAAAGGAATGTCGTTTACCGGTTCAAATGTTATCTTACCATCTCATATAGGTGGTGTAGCTGTTGGTGCTATTTCTGCATGGGCATTTAAGTCCATGAGCTTTACTTCTTTAGAAATTCCGGATTGTGTTCAAACAATTGGTGAAGGCATAATCAATGACTGCAGCAATCTTTCAAATTTAATTCTCCCATTCGTTGGCCAAACAGCATCAACAAGTTCTGGTAGAAATTCAGTATTCGGTTGGATTTTTGGTTATTCGGGTAATTCTCAATTAGTCACTCAAGAATACAAAGATGGGAATAGCACATCTACATATTCTTATGCGATCCCATCATCAGTTAAGAATGTTGTTATAACAGCTCAAACTTCGCTTCCACATGGAGCTTTCTATAATTGCTCAAATATTGAATCAATTACCTTACCCGATAATACTAGAGAAATTGGTCCTTCTGCCTTCTACAATTGCACAGTCTTAAAGAGACTTAATAGTGACGTTGATGGAGTATTCAATATCCCTGCTGGTGTAACAGTTATCAATAATTCAACTT
>CALVFK010000149.1 GCA_944326805.1 uncultured Massilimicrobiota sp.
ATCCGATTTTTGTATTTTTATTTTGTGCGGTTCAAACTCATTATGGTAAACAATATGATGATATTACATATAATGAAATCATGGTGTCAGCTTGTGCTCAGTTAGGAATTGCTGCTTTTACAGGTGATGGACTTGATCCTCAAGTTATGATTGGTGCCTGTCAAGCTATCAAAAAAGTGCATGGTAAAGGGATTCCAACAATTAAACCTTGGAATAAAGACACGATTCAAGAAAAACTCACTTATATTCAAGAAGCATATCCTATTGCTGTTGCAATGGATATTGATGCAGCAGGTTTACCATTTTTAAAAAATATGAATCCACCTGCAGGAAGCAAAACCGTATCACAATTAAAAGACATAATATCCTTGTGTGATGCACCATTTATTGTTAAAGGAATTATGACGGTAAAAGGCGCAGTAAAAGCTAGAGAGGCAGGAGCAAGTGCTATTGTTGTTTCTAATCATGGTGGGAGAGTTTTAGATCAGACATTGTCAACAGCAGAAGTTTTAGGTGATATTGTTGATGCTGTTGGAAAAGATATGAAAGTTTTTGTTGACGGAGGTATTCGCAGTGGTGTGGATATTTTTAAAGCACTGGCTTTAGGTGCTGATGCTGTGATGATTGCTAGACCATTTGTGACAGCTTTATATGGTGGAAAAGACAAGGGTATTGAAATATATTTAAAGAAATTAGTTAGTGAATTGGAAGATACAATGAAAATGTGTGGAGCAACATCATTAAAAGATATAACACGAGATATGATTGTATGTCTTTAATTCAATCACTGTTCTAATTTAAGGCATAAAAATCAGATGAATATGAGAGCATTGTTTTAAAATGGTACAATGCTCTATTTTTTTATATTAAGTTGTGATAAAAAGATGATATGAAATAAAAGGAGGTAGAAAATATGAGTTTTCCAGAAGGATTTTTATGGGGTGGGGCACTTGCGGCTAATCAATGCGAAGGTGCTTATTTAGAAGATGGTAAGGGATTATGTGTACCAGATATGATTTTGGGTGGTGATCAAAATACACCACGAACAATTTGTAAGATTATTCAAGAAGGAAAGTTTTATCCAAGCCATGAAGCGATTGATTTTTATCATCACTATAAAGAAGATATTAAATTATTTTCTGAGATGGGATTTAAGATTTTAAGACTATCTATCAATTGGGGAAGAATTTATCCTCATGGGGATGATTTAGAACCTAATGAAGCAGGACTCCAGTTTTATGAAAATGTTTTTGATGAATGTTTAAAATATGGTATTCAACCAATGGTGACTTTATCTCATTATGAGATGCCTTGGCATCTTGTTGAAAAATATCAAGGATTTTATTCAAGAGAAGTTATTGATTTCTTTATAAGATATGCGAAAACATGCTTTCAAAGATATCAACATAAAGTGAAATATTGGTTGACTTTTAATGAGATTAATGCTGGAACAATGGGAGATCCTCTTGCTAGTCTAATGGGACTTGGTTATATGACAAAAGAAGATTTACAAAGAGAACAACCATGTTCGTTTGATGAATTGAAAGATAACCCTCAACAACGTTATACAGCTTTGCATCATCAACTTGTTGCCAGTGCATTAGCAGTGATTGAAGGACATCGTATAAATAAAAATTTGATGATTGGCAATATGATTAGTCATATCACATGGTATCCTCATACATGTCATCCTCAAGATATTTTAGCGTGGCAACAAAAAGATGCATTGTTCAATGATTTTTGTGCAGATGTACAGATAAGAGGAGAATATCCAAATTATATGATAGCTTATTTAAAAAATCATCAAATAGATTTATCTTATATTCTAGAAACTGATTTAGATATTTTGAAGAAAGGAACTATTGATTTTTATACTATGTCTTACTATATTTCTAATTGTGTAAGCGCAGATCCTCATGCTGAGCATATTGGTGGCAATCTTGTTGGAGGCGTTAAAAATCCTTATCTTAAAGCAAGTGAATGGGGATGGCAGATTGATCCTCTAGGCTTAAAATACACACTAAAAGCTGTTGCAAGTCGTTATCCTCATATACCGATTATGATAGTTGAAAATGGATTTGGAGCTGTAGATAAAATAGAAAAAGATGGTAGTATTCATGATGATTATCGTATTGAATATTTTAGAGCACATATACAGGCTATGAGTGAGGCTATTGATGAAGGGGTACCTTTAATAGGATATACAAGTTGGGGACCTATTGATATAGTATCAGCGGGGACAGGACAATTTTACAAAAGATATGGATTTATTTATGTAGATAGAAATGATGATGGAACAGGGGATTTGTCAAGATATAAGAAAGATTCATTTACTTGGTATAAAAAAGTTATTGAAACAAATGGAGAGGAAATATAAATAATGAAGGTAAGGCATGAAACCTTACCTTCATGAAGCTTAGATGTCAATATTAACTGATTTCTTCCTTCAATAGTTCTAAAAATCTTTCAGCTTGTTTAGAAAAAAGATGATATTTTTTCCATGCAATATGAATACCATCCTCTAATTGTGGAGAAAGAGGTTTAAAGCATAGTAAACTATTTTCATCAGTAGAAATGATATTGTTGAAAGTTAAAGCATAACCTCCACCTTCTTCGACTAATAAAGCAGAATTATGAATCAAATTATAAGTGACTTTAATATTCAGTTTTCTTTCATTACCACCAATCCATCCAGCAATTTCATTTTTTACAATATCCTGATCAGATAAAATAATCGGTTGATTTCTTAACATATCAGGTGTAATGGCATCATATTGAGCTAAAGGATCGTCTTTTCTCATTAATACACCCATCACTTCTTTTCCTGGTAGTGTAAAATAATCATATTGAGAAAGATTGACAGGGTCAAAGAAAATACCAAAATCTAATAATCCACTCTCCAATTTATCAGCAACATCTTGAGCATTACCACTAAAAAGATGAAATTGAATTTTAGGGTGCATTTTTTGCATACTGGCAATCACACGCATAATCAGACGCATAGAAGCACTCTCCCCACCACCAATATAAATATCACCAGAAAGTTCTTCTTGATTTTTTGATAATTCACGTTCAGCTTTTTGGGTAAGGCTGATAATTTCCTGAGCATATTGTTTTAGAATGATGCCATCTTTTGTGAGTGTGATTTTGCGATTACCACGAATAAATAATTGTTTTTGAAATTCATCTTCTAATTCCTTCATCTGCCTTGAAAGGGTTGGCTGTGTAATATGCAAAACTTCAGCTGCTTTAGAAATGCTTTCTTCTCTTGCGATAGCTAAAAAATATTCTAAGACTCTTATTTCCATGATTCATCACCTCATTATATTATAACTATATCTGTCATGCCTTACAAGTATAGGAGAATATAAAATATAAGTATTTGATATATATTGTTTAAATTCTTATAATATAGGCGAAATGAAAGGAGAAAAGATATGACTGCTTTATCAACATTATTCCCCGTATTTTTTATGATTGGTTTAGGAGCATTGGCGAGAATTAAAGGATGGGTAACACCCCAACAAAAAGAGGGTGCCAACCATATTGTGTTTAATATTTTATTTCCTATTATGATTTTTAATGTCTTATTTACTGCCAATATATCAGTTTCTGTAATTTGGATTGTATTATATGTTTTTATCGCGTTTGTATTAACAATGGTATTAGGAAAATTGTTAAGTCAGTTTACAGGAGCAAAAATGGCTCATATTTCACCCTATTTATTAACAACAACAGAAGGTGGAAATGTCGCTTTACCATTATATACATCAATTGTTGGGTTAAGTTATGCGAGTAATACAGTGATTTTTGATATTGCAGGAAGCTTAATAGCTTTTGTTGTGATGCCTATCATGGTCGCAAAAGAAACATCTGGAAAAACAAGTTTTCAAGAGTTGTTGAAAACAATTTGTACAAGTTCATTTTTGATTGCACTAACCTTAGGGTTAATTCTTAATTTAATAGGCGGTTATCCTTTTTTACAAACAACACCATTCATAGATATTTATACAAATACAATTAATCAGGCAACGGGTCCTATTGTAGGAATGATTTTATTAATTATTGGTTTTAATTTAAAAATACAAAAAGAAACATTACCATCACTTATCAAATTACTCTGTGTAAGATTTGTATTGTTTGCAGGAATTATTGCAGGATTCTTTATCTTATTTCCATCAATGATGGCAGATCAGATTTATATGATTGCAGTCTTGATTTATTTTATGAGTCCAACAGGATTTGCTGTTCCTATGATTATATCACCACTTAATAAAACAGAAGAAGATGAAGATTTTCAATCAGCATTTATTTCTTTATATATGGTCATTACATTAATCGTTTATGCT
>CALVFK010000150.1 GCA_944326805.1 uncultured Massilimicrobiota sp.
CTATGAACAAGTGCCACAATGCGACCAGCCTCACGCATCAACTCAATTTCTCTTTGGTCTTTTGTGACAATCATTATTTACCCTCCAAGCTTTTTTCAATGTCTTTAAAGACGTCTTCCATAGGTTGGTCACCATTAATATTAATGATTGAACCTTTCATTGTATAATAATCAATTAAAGGTCTTGTTTGTTTGTTATAAGTATCAAGTCTAATCTTGACTGCTTCTTCGCTTTCATCTTCTCTTTGATATAAAGCGCCACCACATTTGTCACAAATACCTTCAACTTTAGGTGGATTAAACTCAACATGGAATGTTGATCCACAATTTTTGCAAGTTCTTCTTCCAGACAATCTTGTTATTAATTTTTCAACAGGAATGTCTAAATTAATAATTGCGTCAATTGTAAAATCAAATTCTTTTGCAATACTTTCAAGTTCTCTTGCTTGAACAATTGTTCTAGGGAAACCATCTAAAATAAATCCATTTTCAAAAGTATTTTCTTTTAAATATTCCCTTACCATTTCAATCGTATAATCGTCTGGTACAAGGTGCCCAAATTGCATGAAATATTTAGCGATTACACCAAATTTTGTTTGTTCACGCAAAGCCTTTCTAAATAAATCACCAGTTGATATCTGTGTTAAACCGTATTTATTGACAAGTCTTTCAGCTTGAGTCCCTTTACCAGCACCAGGAGGCCCCATTAAAATAATGTTCATTTTTCTACACCCCTTTTATTATACTATTTTCTTATATATCCATGATACTCTTTACGAGTAATTAAAGTTTTAATTTGTCTTGTTGTTTCTAATGCAACACCTGTGATGATGATTAAACCAGTTCCTCCTAATGTTAATGAAGCATTAGAAGTTTGTGACCAGATAACTGGTGTTATAATAGGAATTGCTGCAACAATCACTAAGAAAATTGATCCAACAACAGTGACTCTATTCAAAACCATACTGATAAAATGTTCTGTATCTTTTCCAGTTCTTACTCCTGGAATAGACCCACCGTTTTTCTTCAAGTCTTCACTAATCTTATGTGCATCAATTTGCAAATTAGAATAGAAGAAAGCAAACAAAACAATCATGACTAAATATAGGCAAAAACCAAAAGGTTCTTGATAATTTAAGATTGTATCAATCATCTGTGTGACATCATTTGACTCCATAAAACTAATAATTGTTCTTGGAGCAGCTAAAACCGATGAAGCAAAGATAACTGGCAATACACCTGAACTATTAATTTTAATAGGCATATGTGTCGTATCTTTTGTGCGCATTGTCGGATTAGAATTTGTTGCATACATAATTGGAATTTTTCTAACAGCTCCTTCATTGAAAACAACAAAGATAACAATTGCTAGATATACAATAACAAATAATGCATACCATAAAATTCCAAAAACCATTGTTTGTGTTCCTTCTGAAAAAGAAACTAAATTATTGAATGTTGTGATAAAGTTAGCCGGTAAATTGGCAACAATTCCAGTAAAGATAAGTAATGAAGTTCCATTACCAACACCTTTTTGAGTAATTTGATCACCAATCCACATAGCAAGCATACTTCCTGCCATCATAACCACAACTACGTATGCATAACTCAACAATGATGATGAATCAAGAATTCCATACATCTTATCAAAAGCATATGTCAATGATCCACCTTGAATGGCTGCTAAAACAAGAGTCACATATCGAGTAACACGATCTTTTTTCTTCTTTCCAGTATTTCCTTCTTTCTGCCATTGAGCTAATACCGGAATGACATCCATTGATAATAATTCAATAATAATAGATGCTGTAATGTATGGAGAAATTCCCAATGAGAAGATAGAGAATCTTTCCAACATACCTCCACCTAACATGTTCATAATTCCTAAGATACCACTATTAGCTGCTGAGGCAGTAATTGCATCAGCATCAATTGAAGGAATTGTAATAGCGGCACCTAAACGGAATACAAATAACATACCAAGTGTAAATATAATTCTACGACGTAATTCACCTTTTTTAAAAACATTCTTAAAAAAGTTTAACATCCTAGATCACCTCAGTTTTTCCACCTGCGGCTTCAATTGCAGCAATAGCTGACTTTGAGAATTTCTTTGCTTTAACAGTTAAGGCAACTTCTAATTTTCCATTACCTAAAACTTTTAAACCATCTAATTCTTTTTTTACAAGTCCACATGCTTTTAAAGCTTCCATATCTACGACACTTCCAGCTTCAAATTTATTTAAATCTTCAACATTAACAATAGCATATTCAACTCTATTGAAGTTTGTGAAACCACGTTTAGGTAAACGCATGAATAATGGTGTTTGTCCCCCTTCAAATCCAGGTTTCTTTCCTCCACCACTTCTTGCTCCAGCACCTTTTTGACCTCTACCAGAAGTTTTTCCATGTCCTGAGCTAGTTCCACGTCCAACACGTTTTCTATTTCTACGTGCTCCTTCAGTGTATTGTAATTCGTGTAATTTCATTTTTACACCTCCTACTTACTTTCTTCAACTTTAACAAGGTGGCTAACAGTATTAATCATACCTTGAATAAATTCGTTGTTAACTTTTTCAACTGATTTATGCATTTTTGTTAAACCTAACGCTTTAAGAGTATCCTTTTGATTCTTTTTTGCACCAATCGGACTTTTTACAAGCGTAATGATAACTTTATTATTTTCTGCCATTTCTTACGCTCCTCCTATCCGTAAATTTCTTCTACTTTTTTATCTCTTAATTCAGCAACTTGTTGTACTGTTTTTAATAATTTTAAACCTTCAACAGTTGCACGAACGATGTTGATTGGAGTTCTAGAACCAATTGATTTAGAAATAATATCTGAATATCCAGCTAATTCAACAACCGCACGAACTGGACCACCAGCAATGATACCAGTACCTTCTGATGCAGGTCTTAAGAATACATTTCCAGATCCATAAATACCATTAATTTCATGAGGAATTGTTCCATGAATAATTGGTACATTAATAACATTTCTTTTAGCTGCTTCAGATGCTTTTCTAATAGCATCAGGTACTTCGTTAGCTTTACCTGTTCCAAATCCAACGCGACCTTTTTTATCACCGATAACAACTAATGCAGCAAAGCGGAATTTACGTCCCCCTTTAACAACTTTAGTAACACGGTTAATTGTGACAACACGTTCTTCGAATTCTTTTTCAACTCTTGGTCCATTTCTTCTTGGTCCATTTTTTCTTGGTCCATTTCTTCTTGGTCCATTTTCTCTTGGTTTACGTTGTTCCATTCTTTAACCTCCTATTAGAATTTTAATCCAGCTTCTCTAGCAGCTTCAGCTAGTGCTTTGACACGACCATGATAAATATATCCACCACGATCAAAGACTACATTTTCAATATTTTTGGCAATAGCTCTCTTTGCAATTTCAGTACCAACTTGTGTTGCAGCTTCAATATTTCCACCGTTTGCTAATTTCATATCTACTGATGATGCAGCAACTAATGTTACACCATTAACATCATCAATAATTTGAGCGTGGATATGAGAGCTTGAACGGAATACATTTAAACGAGGACATTCAGGAGTTCCACTGATTTTTCTACGAACTCTCGCATGACGTTTTTTACGTAAATCGTTTCTTGACATAGATTTAGCCATGATTTTAGCTCCTTCCTTATTTCATCAACTACTTCTTACCAGCAGTTTTACCTTCTTTTCTAATAATTCTTTCATCAACGTACTTAATACCTTTTCCTTTGTAAGGTTCAGGTTTTTTAACAGCTCTAATTCTTGCTGCAATTTCTCCAACTCTTTCCTTAGAGATTCCTGATACTACAATTGATGTTTGAGATGGAGTTTCAATTTTAACTCCTTCTTCACCTTCAACTTCTACTGGATGAGAATATCCAACATTTAATACTAATTTATTACCTTGCATTTGAGCACGGTATCCAATACCAACAACTTCAAGCTCTTTTTTATAACCGTTGTGTACACCTTCGATCATATTAGCAAGTAATGCTCTTGTTGTTCCGTGTAATTGTTTTACATGTTTTTGTTCACTTGTTCTGCTTACTGTAATAACATTTTCATCCATATTAATATTAATTAATGGTGAAAATTGTCTGACTAAAGTCCCTTTTGCACCAGTAACTGTAACAGTATTATCATCAGCGATTTCAACTTTTACACCTTCAGGTACATTGATAATCTTATTACCTACACGAGACATCAGTTACACCTCCTGTTTTCTTATTTTATTACCAGATATATGCTAATACTTCTCCACCGATTTGTTTAGCTCTTGCTTCTTTATCAGTCATTAATCCTTGAGAAGTAGATAA
>CALVFK010000151.1 GCA_944326805.1 uncultured Massilimicrobiota sp.
AATCATAGATATAAAGGTTTCAAGCTTATGTTTTCCATGATGAGAATTATCAGTTACTCAATTGTAATGACTAGAAAGATGCTTAAAGATTACTACAATAAAGCAAGTGTGTCTGATGGTCTATGATATAAAAAAATCCTACTTTTTCATAGGATTTTTTTATATAAACTCATATATATCTCATGTTAGAATTATTCAATAAAAAAACTCTATACATACCTCATGTATAAGAGTCTTTTTATTATCTAGACATTTTTATTTTACAAGTGGGTGATGACAAGCAACGAAGTGTCCTGGTTTTACTTCTTCTAAAGAAGGTTTATTTGTCTTACATTCTTCTGTTGCATAACGACATCTTCCAGCAAATGGACAACCAGCTGGGAGATTAATTGGGCTTGGTACATCACCTTCAAGAATGATACGCTGTTTATCTTTTTCTAATTGAGGATCAGGAATTGGTACAGCAGATAATAACGCTTCTGAATAAGGGTGTAATGAATGAGAATATACTTCATCACTTGTTCCTAATTCTACCAAATGTCCTAAATACATAACTGCAATACGATCTGAAATATATCTTACAATATCCAAATCATGCGCAATAAATAAGTATGTTAATCCTAATTTTTTCTGTAAATCAATTAATAAGTTAATAACCTGTGATTGGATTGATACATCTAACGCTGAAATTGGTTCATCACAAACTAAAAATTCTGGTTCAATAGCCAAAGCTCTGGCAATACCAATACGTTGACGTTGTCCACCTGAGAACTCATGAGGGAAACGGTTTGCATGTTCTTTATTTAAACCAACAAGTTCAAGTAATTCATGAACTCTTTGCTTTCTTTTTTCAGGTGTATACATCTTATGAATTTCCATACCTTCAGCGATAATAGATTCAACAGTCATACGTGGATTTAATGATGCATAAGGATCTTGAAAAATCATTTGTGCATGTTTTGCATATTCAGCACGTTTTTTTGAATTCTTAATATGCATTTCTTGTCCATCATAAATAATTTTTCCATCTGTTGGTTCATAAATCCCCATAACAACACGTCCAAGTGTTGATTTACCACAACCAGATTCACCAACAAGACCTAAAGTCTCACCTTTTTTAATATCTAAAGTAACACCATTAACAGCTTTTAATATTCCACCTTCTACTCTAAAGTGTTTAGAGACATTATCAACTTTTAATAAAATATTTTCATCAGCCATTATGATTTTCCTCCTTGAGATGATGGGCAATCTTTATGTAATAACCAGCATGAAGCTTCATGACCATCATTTAATTTGAAAATTGGTGGTTGTTTATTTTGACAAATTTTCATACATTTTTCACAACGTGATGCAAAAGCACATCCTTTTGGTGGATCTAATAAATCAGGTGGTGTTCCTGGAATTGATGATAATTTATCAGATTTATTCGTATCATGTTTTGGTAAACTGTTCAGTAAGGCAACTGTATATGGATGAGATGGATTATAGAAGATATCCTTAGCTGCACCTGTTTCAACAACTTTTCCAGCATACATAACAGCAATTCTATCAGCAAGTGATGCTACAACTCCTAAATCGTGAGTGATTAAAACAATTGCTGTTCCAGTTTTCTTTCTGATATCATCTAACAAATCAATAATCTGTGCCTGAATCGTAACGTCCAACGCTGTTGTTGGTTCATCAGCAATCAATAGTTTTGGGTTACATGATAAAGCCATCGCAATCATAGCACGTTGACGCATCCCACCAGAGAACTGATGTGGATATTGATTTGCTCTTTCTTCTGCATTAGGAATTTGTACTAATTTTAACATTTCAATAGCTTTCGCATTTGCTTCTTCTTTAGAAAGTTTTTGATGGTGAACAATCGCTTCAACAATTTGTTTACCAACCTTCATTGTTGGATTCATACAAGTCATTGGATCCTGAAAGATCATACTGACTTCTTTCCCACGAATCTTTTGCATATCTTCTTCTGGAGTATGAATAATATCTATTCCTGATAAAGTCAATTCACCAGATTTAATTCTTGCTGGTGGCATAGGATTTAGTTTCATGATTGTTTGTGCAGTAACACTTTTTCCACATCCTGATTCACCTACGACAGCCAATACTTCACCTTCGTTAACGTGATAAGACACTCCACGAACAGCTTGAACTTCACCAGCATAAGTATCAAATGAAACATATAAATCTTTTATATCTAATACACGATTCATCGATGATTACCTCCTTAACTTAGGATCAAATGCATCTCTCAATTTATCGCCTAATAAATTGAAGCTAAGCATTGTTAAACTAATAAATAATGCAGGAATAACTAATTCAATTGGATATTGCTGGAAGAACTGACTTCCGTTATTAGCAAGTGTACCCATTGATGCTAATGGTACTGGAACACCTAAACCAATATAAGATAAGAATGCTTCTGTAAAGATTGCATTTGGAATAGCTAAAGTTAAGTTAACAATAACAACTGATAATGTGTTAGGAACTAAATGTTTAGCAATAATACGTGTAGGTGAAGCCCCCATACTTTTTGCAGAAATAACATATTCCTGTTCTTTCAAACTGATAACTTGACCACGCACCAACCTGGCCGTTCCAACCCATCCAACAAGGGAATAAGCAATAATGATCGTCATAATTCCTTTTTCCATAATCAAACTTAATAAGATAATAATTAATAGATATGGAATACCATTAATAATTTCAACGATACGCATCATAATATTATCAATGAATCCACCGAAATATCCTGAAATACCACCGTAGATAACACCAACGATAACATTAATAAATACAGCTGCAAAAGCAATTGTTAATGAAATTCTTGCCCCATAGAAAATACGTGTAAATTGATCACGCCCTAAATCATCTGTACCAAAGATATGCATATGATCACCTGCATTGAAGAATAATCCAGCATGTGTATGATCAATATGCTGCTCAGAGATTGTATATGGAGAAAGCATTGGTACAAGGACTGATAAAACGCCAAGAACAACCAAGAAGATAATAAAAGTCATGGCAACTTTATCTCTTTTGATACGTCCAAAAGCATCTTTCCAGAAACTTACGCTCGGACGACCAATTGCTTGCATTTTTTCTGCATCTTGACCAACCCATTCAAATTCTGACGCATCAATATCGCAATCAGGTGAAAGAACTTCTTCATTAACGAAAGAATTTTCATTTAATTCTTGTTTTATTTTCTTTTTCATGACAAACCTCCTATTCTTTCACATTAGCAACATTAACACGAGGGTCAATGACACCGTATAATAAATCGACAACTAAAATAGCAATAATTAAGAATACACCATAAAATAATGTAACACCAGCGATCATAGTAAAGTCATTTTGTGTAATAGAATCAACAAAATAACGCCCCATACCTGGAATTGTAAAAATCTTTTCAACAACGAAACCACCAGTTAAAACTGCTGCAGCTGTTGGACCTAAAACTGTTAAGACTGGCATTAAAGCATTACGCAAAGCATGTTTCCATAAAATTTGTTTTTCTGATAAACCTTTAGCTTTAGCTGTTTTGATATAATCAGAACTCATTACATCTAGCATACTTGTACGCATTAAACGAGAAATCGTTGCTAGTGAACTAAAACTCAATGCCAATGCGGGTAAGATCATTTGATTTAAGCTACCCCATCCAGTAATCTGGAATAGTCTTAATCCTGTCCATTGATAAAGTTTTAAAGCCAAGAAATATTGCAATAATGACGCAATAATGAAACTTGGAATAGAAACCCCAATAACAGATAATGCCATAGCAAAAGTATCTGTTTTCTTACCTCTACGAATAGCTGCTAAAGCACCTAAAAATACCCCTGCAATAACTGCAAAGATCAATGAAATCATCCCTAATTGGAATGATACAGGGAATGTTTCCATAATAATATCCATAACTGGACGGTTATAAATAATAGAAGTTCCTAAATCTCCTCGCAATGCATTCACAACAAACATAAAAAATTGTTCAAATATTGGTTTATCCAAACCATAAAATTTTTCCAATGCCGCAAGTGTTTCAGGATCAAAGCCCTTACCAGTACTAAATGGATCCCCTGGTAAATTATGCATCATTAAAAATGTTAATAGCATTAATACAAAAATTGTTAACAACGCATATATAACTCTTTTAACTACATATTTTAACATTTTTTCACATCCTTTTTTAAAAAACACTTTTTTTCATTCAATAAAGATGGGCTATATTAGCATATAGCCCAGTCTAAAATAATTATCATATTAATATGAAAT